>NZ_JCBDGH010000098.1:0-102936 GCF_059833955.1 Vibrio sp. R15-SG3-ISO1A | reverse complement strand
CGAGATTGCACTACGTGCTCGACCACTTGATCAAACAGAGGGTCCATCTCTTCATCACCTTCGGGCTTCTCGCCCGGTAGCAACGCTTCTGGCCCTTGGTCTCCGTTGGTGATCTCATCAATATAGTTTGGCTTGCCGCGTGCCTTCCAGTTGTTGACCACCGCATGCACATCGTCATCTGAAGCAAATGCCCCATGGACGCGAATGGTGTGACTCGATCCGGAAGGAAGATACAACATATCACCCATACCCAGCAGTGACTCTGCCCCCCCTTGATCGAGAATGGTTCGAGAGTCCGTTTTGGTTGAAACGGTAAATGCAACCCGCGTAGGAATGTTCGCTTTGATCAAACCGGTAATAACGTCTACTGAAGGGCGCTGCGTCGCCAAAATGAGGTGGATACCCGCGGCGCGCGCTTTTTGTGCTAAACGCGCGATCAACTCTTCGACTTTCTTCCCGACCACCATCATCAGATCGGCAAATTCATCCACGATCACTACGATATAAGGCAGCTTTTCGAGCAGCGGTGGATGCTCATCCATACTGTCACCCGGTTGCCAGAGCGGATCGTGGATTGGGTGGCCCGCATCTGCCGCCATTTTCAGCTTGTCGTTGAATCCTTTGATGTTCCTAACGCCCAGTGCAGACATCAACTTATAACGCCGCTCCATCTCGCCAACACACCAACGCAATGCATTGGACGCATCCTTCATGTCGGTCACCACTTCAGACAACAAGTGAGGAATCCCTTCATACACTGACAGCTCAAGCATTTTCGGGTCAATCATGATAAAGCGGACATCTTCTGGGGTCGCTTTATAGAGGATACTCAAGATCATGACGTTCACCCCGACCGATTTACCTGAGCCTGTGGTACCCGCCACCAACACGTGAGGCATTTTCGACAGGTCCGCCACCACGGCTTCGCCCGCAATATCTTGACCAAGGACGACGGTCGTCGGTGATTTAGCGTTAACAAACGCTTGGCTGCCGACCACGTCGGAGAAATAGACCGTCTGGCGACTCATATTCGGCAGTTCAAGGCCAACATAAGGCTTACCAGGGATCACCTCCACCACTCGCACCGCCATCGCTGAGAGTGAGCGTGCTAAGTCCATCGATAAACTTGAGATGCGGCTTACTTTCACCCCTGGTGCCAAATCCAATTCAAAACGAGTAATCACCGGTCCTGGGAATATATCCACCACCGAGGCGGTGATTTTATAGTCCGCTAACTTAGATTCCACCAGACGAGCTATCTCCTCTAACGCATCGCGATCAATAAAGTTTTCTCGCTTCTCTGGGTGGTACAAAAGCTCGAGCGTTGGCATAGGCTCGGTCGGTTTCGGCAAGTTTTGATCTTGCTGAACCAAAAACGGGTTCTGAGACGCGACCACTTTGGCTTGCGCTTCCGCAACTAAGTTTTGCAGCGCGGCCGCATCTTCGTCTTGTGCTACATCGACGTCGCCCTCGTCATCATCTGTTGAGCCGCCCTGTTCATAAATAAACACTTCGACGGGTTCTTGTGGCGTAAAGCTTGGCTCAGGGTCGTCTTCGACCACATCAAAGCTGGAGATACGAGGTTGCTCATCCTCTTCAATATCAGGGAGTGGCGAATCATCACGATCGTGAAAAGCGGGCTCGTCTTGCCAAGGCGGAGTAAGCTCTTGCTCGCGCTCTTGCGACTGCAACTCGCTGGACGCTTGAGTCAAAATCGGTTCAGGGGCGTAATCGTTGGCGCTATTGGCCGCCGCATCGAGCTCTTCTATAGTGGCACCAAGCTGCTTAACACGCAGGTTACTCTGCTCGTCATCCTCTTGCTCGTCGTAGTGATAAAGCGGCGTCTCTGGCGCAGAGGTGGACGCTTGAGTGGCACTATTGTCCGGCATATGAATATTGTAGCGACGTGTCGCGGACTGAGGAGATACTACCTCGCTGACTGGCTCCTCACGCTCTGAATCCGCTTGGATGGCAGGCGACGTGTTCATACCTTCTCGCGGCTCATGCTCTAATGAGTCAGGTTGCGTCGCATCCGGTTCGGTCAAGGTCGGCGCAAACACCTGATCCTTCTCACCGCGCAGCTTATTGATCACCCAAGTGATGGCACCAATCGCCTGCTCGCCAATCCAATCCACGATCGTTAGCCAAGAAATCCCGGTCAACAGCGTAAAACCCGCGCCCCACAAAAACAGCAGCACTAGCGTGGTGCCTAGCACGTTGAGTGTCGGCAGAGCGAGACTGGTCAGCACATCACCGATAACGCCGCCCGATGAAAAGTACCAGATATCGTCGAAGTTGATGTCGGCAAGACCGCAACTGGTGAGAATCAATATAGTTAAGCCGAGTAAGCGTGTGCCCCAAAGCATAAAATCGAGCGGCTCATCTTCGCCTCGTTTACGAAACAGAACCCATGCGGTCATTGCGATGACCACTGGAATAGTGTACGCCAGTGAGCCAAACGTAAAAAACAGTGTGTCCGCGAGCCAAGCCCCGACAATACCACCGGCATTTTCAATCTCCATACCCCAGGCGGTTTGCGACCATGATGGATCGGCCGCGCTGAAGGTCAGCAGAGCAACAGACAGTAAAATAGCGGCGAGGAAAACCACGATTAGGCTGCATTCTTGTAAACGCTCGGAACCGGAAAGGCGCGTCTTTTGACGATGGTCCCCAGTGTCGACGATGGTTTCGACTTTGTTTTTGGTTTCTCGGAACATAACCACTCTAACATACTGAAAAAAATAGCCCGAACAGCCAAGCTGCACGGACTATTGATTTAACCACATCGGCCTACAAAACCCAATTATGAAAAGTCAGAATATCGAAAGGGATTCTCACTTTGTCTCGCCTTCGCCCTGCATAGTCATTCCCATACTAGGCTTAGGGATTAACGAGTTTTGATCACCAATTGATTGGTTTGTTTCACTTCTTCCATAACCACGTAAGTACGTGTGTCATTAACACCGGGTAGACGAAGTAGTGTATCCCCTAGCAGTTTACGATAAGCACTCATATCCGAAACACGTGTTTTCAAAAGATAGTCGAAATCACCAGAAACAAGATGACACTCTTGGATGTCGTCAAGCTTCTGTACGGCTGCATTAAACTGTTCAAACACGTCTGGAGCACCACGGTTTAGCGTGATCTCCACAAACACCAATAGAGACGCGTCTAGGTACTGAGGGTTGAGCAACGCTGTGTACCCAGTGATGTATCCCTGACGCTCTAAGCGTCTTACACGCTCTAAACACGGAGTGGGCGAAAGACCGACTCGTTTAGACAATTCTACATTCGAAATTCGACCATCTTTTTGCAACTCATTCAGAATATTGCGATCGATACGGTCTAGATCCTTGGACGGCTTCTTATTGTTGTCTGCCATTTTTTATTCCACCTTATTACTTCCTTGCAAAAATTTATACTACAACTTCTTAATATACGGTATCAAATTTTATTACATCCTAACTATACTAGGCATTAATTCGACAGAATTACCCTAAGTACAGTTGATACAACCATTTATCGATAAGGAGTCAGGATGATCATTGGCGTACCAAAGGAAATTAAAAACCACGAATACCGTGTGGGCATGATCCCAGCCAGCGTCCGCGAGTTAGTCTCACAAGGCCACCAAGTGTTTGTTGAAACCAATGCCGGCGCAGGCATCGATTTTTCAGACGATGATTACATCGCTGTAGGCGCATCCATTCTTCCTACTGCTGCCGACGTATTTGCGAAGGCAGAGATGATTGTAAAGGTTAAAGAACCTCAAGCTGTCGAGCGAGCCATGCTCCGCGAAGGGCAAATTTTATTTACTTATTTACACCTCGCACCAGATTTTCCACAAACTGAAGAGCTAATCAAGAGCAAAGCCGTCTGTATAGCCTACGAGACTGTAACAGATAATATGGGTCGCTTGCCACTATTAGCGCCAATGTCTGAGGTTGCGGGTCGAATGTCTATCCAAGCCGGT
The DNA here is from genome assembly GCF_059833955.1 of Vibrio sp. R15-SG3-ISO1A. NCBI lineage: Bacteria > Pseudomonadati > Pseudomonadota > Gammaproteobacteria > Vibrionales > Vibrionaceae > Vibrio > Vibrio sp. R15-SG3-ISO1A. The sequence goes on along the minus strand of NZ_JCBDGH010000098.1, from coordinate 98,963 downwards.
GCGCAAACCTTGGAAAAATCGCACGGCGGACGTGGTTTGCTGCTAGGTGGCGTACCGGGTGTTGAACCTGCAAAAGTGGTGGTCATCGGTGGTGGTGTGGTCGGTGCAAACGCGGCACGTATGGCCGTTGGTCTGCGCGCAGATGTGACTATCCTTGACCGAAATGTCGACACTTTGCGCCGCTTGGACGAAGAGTTCCAAGGCCGTGCGAAAGTCGTCTACTCAACCAAAGACGCGATTGAAAAACACGTACTTGAAGCGGATTTGGTCATCGGCGCGGTATTGATCCCAGGTGCTGCGGCGCCGAAGTTGGTCACTAAAGAGCACATCGCCAAGATGAAACCAGGCGCGGCGGTAGTGGATGTTGCTATCGACCAAGGCGGCTGTTTTGAAACCTCTCACGCGACCACGCACGCCGATCCGACCTACATTGTCGATGACGTTGTCCACTACTGTGTGGCGAACATGCCGGGTGCGGTTGCGCGCACGTCAACCTTCGCTCTTAACAACGCGACCTTGCCTTACATTGTCAAACTGGCCAATAAAGGCTATCGCCAAGCGCTACTCGAAGACAAAGGCTTCCTGGAAGGATTGAACGTTATTCACGGTAAAGTAACTTGCCAAGAAGTGGCGGAAAGCTTTGACCTTGAGTACGTCGTTCCAGAACAAGCGATCGCGATGTTCAACTAAGCTTTAACAGCAACAACAAACAAAAGCGCTTGTGCCGAAACACAAGCGCTTTCTTTATTCTATTGATTCTAAGAATTGGCTCTGACCAAGCCGTAAGGATCAATCCGAGAACGCTTAAAACCAGCGCTCTAATGACGCACGATCTAGCTGTTTAAACGCTCGGTTAAGTAGACGCGCCAACTCTTTATAACGCGGACGAGATTTCATCGGCTCTAGCGCGCCTCCACTGTCGACAATTTTCTGATGGATTTCTCGATACCAGCCGGCCAACGCAGGAGGAAGTACAGTGTTCGAACGATTGCCGAGCCACCACATGCCTTGAATGGGCATACTGATGGCAAACAAGGCGATGATCACCGCCTGCGGCATAGCCTGATAGTTGTTGAACGCCATTTGAGTCAGCACACTGATGGCTGCAATCGCAGGCATGACCTTCACACCAAACCGAGTCGCCTTAATGATGCGTTGCTCTGGAAACAGCATGTTAAGCTCTTTGCGCATCGGCCAGATTTCCATGTATTTTTGACCGTCACGTAGGCTATGAATCAAACCGACTTTATTACTCATACGACTCTCTCACTGGTTTAGGCGACCAAATTAAAATTTAGTTGAAGAATTAAACTTTCTAAGTAAAAAATTGATAAAAGTTAATATTCTTTCAAAATTTTTTGTTATTATTCTCTATTATCGTTATCCTTCGCGGACCCACAATCTCATTGTTGCTGTTATTTACAATTTACGCAACTCTATGGGACCTATCTGCAAGGATGCAATGGTAACGTTCGGGAGACGTTACTGTCTCTTTATACGGAATTCGACGTTTTTTTGACCAAGATTAGTACGCAGCGAACCTCGTATCGTCTATTCTTGTGATTAATTTTTATCCTAACTGATTATTACAGGTAGCCACTCATGTCAAAGCTAGTTTTAGTTTTAAACTGCGGTAGTTCTTCTCTTAAGTTCGCTATTGTTGATGCAGCAAACGGCGACGAGCACCTAACCGGTCTTGCTGAATGTCTTCATCTTCCAGAAGCGCGTATCAAATGGAAGCTAGATGGCAAACACGAAGCACAACTTGGTGAAGGCGCTGCGCACGATGAAGCTCTTTCTTTCATCGTTGAAACTATTCTTGCTTCTAAGCCAGAACTTGCACAGCAACTGAAAGCGATCGGTCACCGTGTGGTACACGGCGGCGAGAAATTCACGCAATCTGCGCTTATCACTGACGACGTACTGAAAGGTATCGAAGACTGTGCAACGTTGGCACCTCTTCACAACCCAGCAGCGATCATTGGTATTAAAGCGGCTCAAAAAGCGTTCCCTGGCCTACCAATGTCTGCGGTATTTGATACGGCTTTCCACCAGTCTATGCCCGAAGAAGCGTACCTATACGCACTGCCATACAACCTGTACAAAGAGCACGGTATCCGTCGCTACGGCATGCACGGCACATCACACCTATTCATCGCTCGCGAAGCAGCTGAGCGTCTAGGTAAACCGGCTGACGAGTTGAACATCATCAACTGTCACCTAGGTAACGGCGCATCTGTGTGTGCAATCAAGAACGGTAAATCAGTAGACACCTCCATGGGTCTGACACCGCTTGAAGGTTTGGTGATGGGTACACGCTGTGGTGATATCGACCCTGCTATCATCTTCCACCTACACGACGCACTAGGTTACTCTGTTGAGCAAATCAACACCATGCTAACTAAAGAGTCTGGCCTACAAGGTCTAACTGAAGTGACGTCTGACTGTCGTTTCGTTGAAGACAACTACGGTCAAAAAGAAGAAGCAACGCGTGCGATGGACGTATTCTGTCACCGCCTAGCGAAATACGTAGCGGGTTACACTGCGACACTGGAAGGCCGTCTAGACGCGATCGTCTTTACTGGCGGTATCGGTGAAAACTCTGGCCCAATCCGTGAGATGGTATTGAACCGTCTAGGCGTATTCGGTATCGAAGTAGATGGTGAAGCAAACCTGAAAGCACGTTTTGGCGGTGAAGGCACCATCACAACTGCAGACAGCCGCATCCCAGCAATGGTGATTTCGACCAACGAAGAGCTTGTCATTGCCGAAGACACTGCTCGCCTTGCAGGTCTTTAATCAGATTCACCGGCTAGCCAAGTGCTAGCCGGTTTTCTAACTGAAGTCGGTCAATTACAGCTAACTGTGATGACCAAGGGGCACAACTGGCATTCTCCCTCTCTATCGTTTATGTCACTGTGCTTAACTCCCCCTAATAGCTAAAGGTACTCTACGAATGTCTCGTACTATTATGCTTATCCCTACCAGTGCTGGCGTCGGTCTGACCAGCGTGAGTATGGGTGTTCTTCGCGCTATGGAGCGTAAAGGCGTTAAAGTTTCTTTCTACAAGCCAATCTGTCAACCTCGTAGCGGTGGCGATCAACCGGATCTCACCTCGACGATTGTGGGCCGTAACAGCGATGTGAAAATCGGCCAGCCAATGCCGATGTCTGTCGCGGAAAGCTTGATCGGTAACGACAACATGGACGAGTTGCTAGAAACCGTCGTTGAACGTTACAACCAGATCAACAAAGATGCAGACGTAACCCTGATCGAAGGTCTTGTGCCAACGCGTAAGCACCCATTTGCCAACCAAGTGAACGCGGAAATCGCGGCCACATTGGGCGCAGAAATCGTGCTTGTCGCCACACCGGGTACCGATAACCCTGCGCAACTGAAAGAGCGTATTGAAGTTGCGTGTTCAAACTTTGGTGGCACTAAGAACAAAAACATCTCTGGCGTGATCATCAACAAGCTCAACGCACCGGTTGACGAAGCGGGTCGTACTCGCCCTGATCTGTCTGAGATCTTTGATGACGCCGACAGCGCGAAGCAAAGCGAGCTAAAAGTGATGGAGATCTTCAACACTTCTCCTATCCGTGTACTAGGTTGTGTGCCTTGGAGCATCGATCTCATCGCGACACGCGCTATCGACATGGCAGAGCACCTAAAAGCAGACATCATTAACGCCGGTGACATCAACACTCGCCGCATTAAGAGCATCACTTTCTGTGCGCGCTCTTTGCCAAACATGATCGAACACTTCAAACCGGGTTCACTGCTTGTGACTTCAGCAGACCGTCCTGACGTTATCGTTGCCGCATCACTGGCGGCAATGAACGGCGTCGACATCGGTGCTATTTTGCTGACCGGCGGCTACGACATTCCTAAGGAAATCGCAGGTCTGTGTCAGCCAGCGTTTGACACGGGTCTACCTATCTTTAAAGCACAAGGTAACACGTGGCAAACCTCATTGAACCTGCAAAGCTTCAGCATCGAAGTTCCCGCAGATGATAAAGAGCGTATCGAGTTCATCAATGAACACGTTGCTGGCCACATCGACGGTAACTGGATTGAGTCTATGACTGAAGGCACGCAAAAATCACGTCGCCTAAGTCCACCAGCGTTCCGTTACCAGTTGACTGAACTGGCGCGTAAAGCAGGCAAGCGTATCGTACTTCCAGAAGGCGACGAACCACGTACAGTGAAAGCGGCGGCCATCTGTGCAGAACGCGGCATTGCTGAGTGTGTGCTGCTAGGTAACCCCGCTGAAATCCGCCGCGTTGCAGAGCAGCAAGGTGTTGAGCTTGGCGCTGGTGTACAGATCATCGACTCAGACGCTATCCGTGAAAACTACGTTGCTCGTCTAGTTGAGCTTCGTGGTGCAAAAGGCATGACTGAAGTGGTTGCACGTGAGAAGCTGGAAGACTCCGTATTCCTTGGCACCATGATGCTAGAAAACAACGAAGTCGATGGCCTAGTTTCAGGTGCGGTTCACACTACGGCGAACACCATCGTTCCTCCGTTCCAAATCATTAAGACTGCGCCGAATGCGTCTATCGTTTCATCTGTGTTCTTCATGCTACTTCCAGACCAAGTACTGGTTTACGGTGACTGTGCGATCAACCCAGATCCAACGGCGGAACAATTGGCGGAAATCGCAATTCAATCTGCCGACTCTGCAGCGGCCTTTGGTATTGATCCTCGCGTTGCGATGATCTCTTACTCTACCGGTGAGTCTGGTAAAGGTGCAGACGTCGATAAAGTGCGTGAAGCAACACGCATTGCTAAGGAGAAACGTCCTGATCTTGTGATTGACGGTCCGCTACAGTACGACGCGGCGATCATGGAGAATGTGGCAGCGTCTAAAGCACCGAACTCACCTGTTGCAGGTAAAGCGACGGTATTTGTCTTCCCAGACTTAAACACAGGTAACACGACGTACAAAGCGGTACAGCGTAGTGCTGACCTTGTTTCTATCGGTCCAATGCTTCAAGGTATGCGCAAGCCGGTGAACGACCTATCTCGTGGTGCCTTGGTTGATGACATCGTCTACACCATCGCACTGACTGCGATTCAGGCCGACCAAGAGCAGAAGTAAACACGGCTCTTGCGTGACTCTTTTAAGCCCTCCGACTACTGGAGGGCTTTTCTATTTCCCTATTATTGCAAGCCATACATTACGGCGCCGAGCATAACGGCGCAGCTCATAACCGGCACCAATTTGTGCCATAGCGCCCGGCCACCAATGATGGCCACCATCAACATTTTTACTAACGTATTCACCGACGCCGCAATTAAGATCGCCAGCGATGCCACCTCTACGCTTAATATGGTCACGCTTTGTCTGCCCAGCGCGAGAGAAATTGCATCGACATCTGTCATGCCAGAGATCCCCGCCAGGATCAGCACACCCGATTCACCAAACCACTCAGTCAAGGCATGCGAAAGTAAAATGATCCCCGCGAGCACCAAACCAAACAGCAAGGCCGATTGCAACGCAAGTGGGTTACTTTGCTTGCTATTGGGTTCGACAGGCTCGATATGACAGCGGCGCCAAATCCACCATGCGGGCAGATAGAGTGCTGCCATCGTCACTAACGCTGGGTAAGCGATTTGCTCGACCAGTAAGGGGTTAATCACGCTTAGCACAATCAGTAAACGCGGAAACATGGTGCCACAACTGACTAATATGCCCGTCGCGAGTAAACCGCTCAAATGCGGCTGTTCCCGTGATAGATGAGAAAATTGCAATGTTAGCGCCGTCGATGAGCTCAATCCAGCAAATAGCGAAGTGAACAAGATACCCCGTTTGGTACCGCCAATTTTGATCGCAAAATAGCCCACAAAAGAGATGCTTGCGATCAACACCACCATCCACCAAATTTCATATGGATTGAGCGCATTCCAAGGCCCAAAGGTTTGATTGGGCAGCAAGGGCAATAAGACGATGGAGATCATCAATAGCCGCAGTGCCGCGTCCAATTCGTACTCTTGTAGACGTTGCAGCGCTTGGTGCAGTTCGCGTTTGTTATCAAGCACCACTGCCGTAATCACCGCCGCTGACGCAGCCAAGACAGCGTACCCCGAGACCGTGAGCGCGCCGAGAACAAAGGTCATCAGCAAGCTGACCACACCGGTAATACTGATGCTGGTGCTGTTTTTTTGCTGCGCGACAAACGCCACACAAGCAAGAATCACCAAGGCGACAAAAGCAAAACCAAGCAGTAAAGGGGAATAGACTTTGGCTAAAATCGTGACCAGCGCGCCGAGTACCGCTACGAGAGAGAAGGTTCGGATCCCTGCAACGCGCGTGCCTTCCGCATTATTGCGCATCACCCAGCCACGCTGTGTCCCAACAATCGCCCCAAGCATCAACGCAATCAAAAGATGCCAAAAGAGCTGCTCATCGCTGACGAGATGTTGTAACTCCATACGCCCTCCCACTTGCTAACTGTTCAATGTTAAGTGTAGGAACTAACGCAGATAATTCTGTGATAGGGCATAAAAAACCCCGCGAAGTGCGGGGGATTAAGTTAAGCGCTGATGGCCTCTCGTCCGTGGGGAGAATCGAGGTCTAATTCTGGTCCTTTAGGTACCACTTGTGTGGGGTTGATCCCGGTGTGACTGAAATAGTAATGGCGCTTAATATGATAAAAATCTGTGGTCTCTTTGACCCCTTCCACTTGGTACAACTCTTTTAGATAACCGTGCAAGTTCGGGTAATCTTCAATACGCTGCTTATTGCATTTAAAGTGGCCCACATACACAGCATCAAAACGAATCAAGGTGGTAAACAAACGCCAATCGGCCTCCGTTACCTGACCGCCCGCTAGGTAGCGATGACTCGCGAGATGAGTATCAAGCTTATCCAACGCAGAGAACAGCTTATCGTATGCTTCTTCGTACGCTTCTTGCGTCGTCGCAAAACCGCAGCGGTAGACACCATTATTGACGTTGGGGTAGATAAAATCGTTCCACTCATCAATCACTTCGTGGAGATGGTCTGGATAGTAATCGAGGGTATTGCCCGTCAAGTCGTTGAACGCATGATTAAACATACGGATGATTTCTGACGACTCATTGCTGACAATGGTGTTGTGCTTTTTATCCCACAAGACAGGCACCGTAACGCGCCCTGTGTAGTCGGACTTAGCCTGAGTGTAGATTTGGTGCAATCGCGTATGACCAAACAGCGGCTCAGGCAGCCCCATTTGCCAGCCTTCACTCATCATATCTGGGCAGACCACAGTGACATCAATATGAGGCTCCAGCCCTTTTAGGCGGCGAAAAATTAGAGTTCGGTGAGCCCAAGGACACGCGAGCGAGACATAAAGATGATAGCGCCCGGATTCCGGCGCAAAACGCGCGCCCTCTTTATTGACGACCCAATCACGAAACCCGGCGTCTTCGCGCACAAATTGACCGCCGTTTGATTTAGTGTCGTACCACACATCGTGCCACACGCCTTCAACTAGCTTGCCCATAATTCACCTTCGTTATTCTCGTTCACTGTAAAAACCTTGCTTTTACTATAGCGAGTTGATTCAAAATGGCAGTAAGGGAAATTAGACGAACTTGGTCAACATATTTGAATAACTGCCAGCAAACTTACTCATAACCGGTAGAGATAAATGAAAGCAATCCTTTGACTCATCTATTCCTAGCCTCTCCACTATGAGCGCTGAAACTTGATATACCTTCCAGTAAATCGCAACAATTTCCATACCTCTTGCTAACGTCACGGAGAACATCACATTTCAATCAAGACATACATCTTCGATTGTTATGTGTTTAATAACCCCCTCTCTATGTTTCTCATTTTTTGATCTCATTAGGATACGTCGTAAGCGCCCTCTCCCTTCGCTGGCGCACAACAACGAAAAAGGTATAACGATGAAAAACACCACGATTTGTGCAGTGGCTCTGGCCCTCGCTTCTAGCCCAATTTTTGCTGCGGACTCGGATGAGTTGCACGCGTTCGATCCACGAAATACCCAATCTCGCATTGGTACTATGGTCAATACAGACAGCGGTGAGCTAAAGCTGTTTGCCGGCTATGGCGCTGCCAACCTTTACGATGCGGGACCAGAAGGCAAAACTCAAACCGTGCTCTTTGGTGAATACTTTACGGATACAGATAACATGCGTGCACGCATGGCGCATTTTGACAGTCGTGTGGGCGGGGTTTATATCGACTTGTATGGCACTAAGCTGGCAGACTCCTACACCGCAGGCTACATGCTGCCTCTGGAAGCCGCCAACGGCACCACAAAGTTTTTCCCTTCAGTGAATTACACTTATGTGGATGTCGACCTCAATAAAGCGGCAGGCCGCATCGCCAAAAACAGTGGCGGTAGCGTTGATGAGATTCAATCTGTGCTGCACTCTGTGGGGGCGAAAGATGCCCACTTAGCATCGGTCAACCTTTACGCCTTGCAGCCTTGGAATGACACCCACTACACCGTCATTCAAGCGATGGCTGGACAAGCTGTCGATGGTATTGATGACCTCAACTTTGTCGATTTGATGTGGGTTCAAGGTATGCAAGCGTATGTGAATGGTCAGAACATCAATATCTTTGTGGAAGGCCGCTATCACAATATTGAGACCGAAGTCCTAGGCCCGAAAAAGCGCAGCGAAGATGCGAAAATTTCATTGGGGATCGATTGGCGTTTCTGAGTGTCAGCCGTGCACATTTAGTAACGCTAAGCCATAAAAAATGCCAGTCACTTGACTGGCATTTTTCTATCTATCGATGAGGGTAGGGATTATCCGTTGTTACGAATCCACTCATCCATATCTGTTTTAAGGTTGTCAGACTTAGTACCGAAGATAGCTTGAACACCACCTGCGACGACTACAACGCCTGCTGCACCCAATTTCTTAAGTTTGTCTTGGTCAACCACTTCTGTGTCCGCAACCGCAACACGTAGACGAGTGATACACGCGTCAAGACCTGTAATGTTTGCTTTACCGCCGAACGCTGCAACAAGCTCACCAGCCATGTCTGAACCAGACGCCGCCGCTTCAGCTTGAGTTTCGTCTTCACGACCAGGAGTTTTTAGGTCCATCGCTTTGATCACTGCGCGGAATACTACGTAGTAGATTGCTGCGTAAACAAGACCAGTCGCGATCATGATACCCATCTTCTGAGCGTTGCCAGAAAGTACTAGGAAGTCGATCAAGCCGTGAGAGAATGATGTACCGTGTACGAAGCCGATAGTGTTAGCAACAACGTATGCAGAACCAGCAAGTAGAGCGTGGATTCCGTAAAGTAGTGGCGCAACGAATAGGAATGAGAATTCGATTGGCTCAGTAATACCTGTTAGGAATGAAGTCAACGCTGCTGACGCCATGATACCCATAACTTTAACGCGGTTCTCTGGCTTAGCAGAGTGTGCAATCGCGATAGCCGCTGCTGGTAGACCGAACATCTTGAACATGTAGCCACCTGCAAGCTGACCGAAGCCATTACCTGCTGCGCGAGACGCTTCATCTGCTACTAGGTAACATGTCAGTACGCCGTTTTGAGTTTGACCTGCTGCGTTCACACATTGACCTGCTTCGAAGAAGAAAGGTACGTTCCACACGTGGTGTAGACCGAATGGGATCAATGAACGCTCAACGATACCGTAGATACCGAAGGCAAGTTGTGGGTTTTGCTCTGCAGCCCAGTGAGAGAACGCACCGATCGCTGAACCAATTGGTGGCCAGATGATAGACAGTGCGATACCCAGTGCGATAGCTGCAAAACCAGTGATGATTGGCACAGCACGCTTACCAGCGAAGAAGCCAAGGTACTCAGGCAGTTGAATGCGGAAGAAGCGGTTAAACGCCCACGCAGCCACACCACCGACTAGGATACCACCGAGAACACCCGTATCGATTTTCTCAACGCCCATCACGCCAGCCATAACGCTTAGTGTTGCCGTCATGATGCCGTAACCAACGATAGCAGCAAGACCCGCTACACCGTCGTTGTTAGTGAAGCCTAGAGCGACACCCACTGCAAATAGCAGTGCCATCTGGCCAAATACTGAACCACCCGCTTGTTCCATTAGGTTTGATACAATCTCTGGAATGAAACCAAGGTTGGCAGCACCAACACCAAGTAGGATACCTGCAACAGGCAATACTGATACTGGTAGCATCAGTGATTTACCTACTTTTTGCAGGTTAGCAAAAAGATTCTTAAACATGTTTATGCTCCTGAAAAGTTATAAGAATTATCGGGCACTAACGGCACACCCCCGCAGCCTTAAATGTTAGCACCCAAAGAAAATGTAACCACATATGACAGTATATTTTCTGCCTCTAAATATATCTTGATGGTGAACAAACTTTCTAGCGCGTTACGAAAATAAGTTTCAAACTACTAGATAGATCACAATAACGAAGCGCTAAACAAGGCCCTTATACCAACTTATCCCCATGAAAAATATGAACTTTTTATTGCACAACATTAATTTTGTGGCGTAAATAAAATAGAATAGATTGTTATTTTATGTAACAAAATTACATTTGAACAAATTTTGGCTCGCATCTTCAACAGATTTGGTGAACACTGGTTTGATGAGTCAGATACGTGACGCTTGTAACAAAAAAAAAGGGCGAGCGCCCCTTTTTTATACCGCTATTAATTTCTATCTTAAAAAAAGTTTTTTGAAGTTCGTCGTTGTGGCTGTGGCCACCTCATGCAGGCCGCATGACTTAAGCTTCGCGATGTATGCCGCCACTTCAACCACATAGGCAGGTTCATTCTGTTGGCCACGATGAGGAACCGGTGCCAAATAGGGTGAATCGGTCTCAATCAACAAGCGATCAAGTGGCAACGCTTTAACCACGTCTTTCAACTCCGTTGCTTGTCGAAACGTCACGATACCAGAGATGGAAATGTAAAAGCCTAACTCCATCGCTTGCTTAGCAAAGGTAAGATCTTCCGTAAAACAGTGTATGACACCACCGCATTTCTCTGCATGCCCTGCTCTTAAAATAGCCAGAGTATCTTCTCGTGCGTTGCGTGTATGGATGATCAGCGGCTTATTCACATTGACCGCGAGTTCAACCTGCTGCTCAAAGCGCAGTTTTTGCAGATCAGCGGTTTCCGGCTGATAGTGATAATCCAGCCCCGTTTCACCAATCGCGACCACTTTCGGATGACGAGCGTATTCATGTAAGCGATCAAGGGCAAAGTCACTTTCGACGTCTAATGGATGAACCCCACACGACGCGTGTACGTTGTCATAAGGCTCGATCATAGCCAACATATCGGGAAACGAATCAAGCGTTACCCCTACCGAAAGCAACTCGGTGACGTTAGCAGCGTTGGCTTTCTTTATGACATCAGCCACATCATTATGTCGCTCTTGGTAATCAAGCTTATCCAGATGACAGTGCGAATCTACGAACATAATTCCTCTTTTAATGAGAACAACCAACTCATGATCAGTAACTCTGCGTTGAGCCCTGGGTGGTCACTCAGTTGATTAATAAGTTTAGTCAGTGATTGTGTATGTTGGTAGAGCTGCGCGTAAGACACTGTCTCTGCTAAACGCTGACAACCAGGCGTCATCGCCTCATCCCTCACTGAAAAATGAACTTTTTGTGCGTCGGTCAGCAAGGTCCATAACCAGGGTAAAGACTCATCAGGCGCTTTCGCCAATTCCTTCGCAAGCTTCACCCCATCGTCTTGGCTGACCAAAAACGCGAATAAGGCAGACTCTAGCTGCTGATACTGAGCTTCCCCCCCCTGCTCAATAAACGCCAACGTATCGAGCGGTGAGTTCGCATGAATATGGGCGGCAAAGGCTGGCACCGCCTTTTGTGTGTGATATGACAACCACTCTGCGACGTCGGTGGCATTCGGCGTATTGAGATACCATTGCTGGCAACGACTGGTGATGGTGGCAAGCAGATGATTCTGACGGTGCGTCACCAACAGGAACAGACAGTTTTCCCCTGGCTCTTCCAAGGTTTTGAGCAAAGCGTTCGAGGCGGACGTGTTCATTGCCTCAGCCGGTTCAATCACAAACAGTCGATAGCCACCAAGTTGGGACGATTCTTGCGCTAACCGGTTGCACTGCCGCACCTGTTCAACCGTGATCGCTTTGCCCTCTTTTTCAGGCACCACTCGATGAAAATCGGGATGGCTTTGCGATTGCATCAACTGGCAACCATGACAAAACCCACACGGCTCAGAGTGGTCGTGTTGGCACATCACTGCTCTTGAGAGTCTGTCCACCAACTGCTCTGCCCCCATGCCACTCTGTGCAATCAACATCGAGGCGTTGGCAAAACGCTGGTGTTCGAGGCTCGATTTCCACTCCGCCCAAAGCGGCGTTAACCAAGGGTACAGCTCGTTCATACTAGGCGACGCCTTGCTCAGTCTGAGCCTCTAGCCAGCCTTTCAACGCCGCAGAGATATCAGCAGCCACTTGATCTATGGATTGCTCAGCGTTGATGATCAGAACCGATGCATCATGGCGCGCGATCTCAAGATAGCGTGCGCGAGTACGATCGAAAAAGCTCATGTCCATTTTTTCAATTCTGTCGAGTTCACCCCGACCACGCGCTCGCTCAAGACCTACTCGTGGGTCGATGTCTAAGTACAAGGTCAAGTCGGGCTTAAAGTCGCCTAGTGTCGTCTGTTTGAGTGCCGACATCGTCTGAGCGGCAATCTGTCGGCCGCCACCCTGATAGGCTTGCGAGGACATATCATGACGATCGCCCACCACCCACTCACCTTTTGCCAAGGCCGGTTTGATGACATTTTCCACCAGTTGGACACGCGCGGCATACATCAACAGCAGCTCCGTCATGTCTTGCAGCACTTCCCCCTCATGCTCTTGCTTGACCAAGTCACGTAACTTTTCAGCCAACGTGGTGCCACCGGGTTCGCGAGTTTGTTGAATCGAAGTGATGCCCGCCGCTTGTAACGTGGTCAATACGGCTTGAATCGCGGTGCTTTTACCCGCGCCTTCTAATCCTTCGATAACAATAAATTTTGCTTGTGTCATTGTTTACTTCTTAACTGTTTTAAATAGGCTCGGACCGCGCGGTTGTGCTCAGCCAATGTTTTTGAAAACACATGACCGCCGGTTCCACTGGCGACAAAGTAGTAGTAATCCCCATTCTCAGGGTTGGTCGCCGCTGCAATTGAGGCTTCACCCGGCATCGCGATCGGCGTAGGTGGCAGACCAAAAATGACGTAGGTGTTGTAAGGCGTGGGCGTACGAAGGTCTTTCTTACGTATGTTGCCGTCGTAGCTGTCGCCCATACCATAGATAACCGTCGGATCGGTTTGCAAACGCATACCTTTGTTGAGGCGATTAACAAACACTGACGCGACTCGCTCTCGCTCTTCTTCCACTGATGTCTCTTTTTCAATGATAGAAGCAAGAATGAGGGCTTCATACGACGATTTCAATGGTAAATCACGCTGACGTTCTGCCCAGTGATAATCGAGCACCTGAGTGAGCTTACGTGATGCTCGCTCAAGAATATCCAACTCTGACGCTCCGAAGGTATAGTGGTAGGTTTCGGCTAAGAACATGCCTTCTAACTTCTCCACATCGAGCTCTAGCGCTTGGGCAATCTCCGCTTCCGTCATCTCTGTCGTATCATGCGTCAGATGCGGCGCTTGAGACAGCGCTTCACGCCACTCTTTGAACGTCGACCCTTCAACAAAGGTGATCGAAAACTGGTGCTCTTTACCCGACTTAAAAAGCAGCAACGCTTGACGTAGCGTCAGGCCAGGTTCCAACAGATAGGTGCCCGCTTTTACTTGAGTAAGCTCGGGATAAAAGCGTCGAACCAGCGGCGTTAAATCGCTCGGTTCGATAAGGTCGCTCTGAGTAAGGTCACTTAACACTCGCTGAAAGCTGGTACCGGTTTTAAGGGTAAAAATGCGTTCTTGTGTCATCGATAGGGGTTGATTGACGTACTCATTCACTTGGTTAGTGATGTAGCGGTAACCCGCAAAAGCAATCAACAATATAGCAATCAATAAATAGGTGATTTTCTTAATCACGAGGAAAGGTTCTCCTGAAATCGTCGAGTTTGTGGTCCAATGGTGAACATTTTGTGCGAAATAGCGCTGACCGGTGCGACACCTAACAAGGCGTTGCAGATGAAGACCTCGTCGGCCTGTTCAATATCGCAGAGCGTGAATTGCCCCACTTCAATGTGCAATCCCATTGTCAATGCGCATTGAAGCACGCGCTCTCTCATTGTCCCCGCGACCCCCGCAAGAGTAAGGTCGGGGGTAAATAGCGTGTCTTCGCGACACCAAAACAGGTTCGCCATCGTGGTTTCTATCACGAAGCCATCAATGTCGAGTGCCAAGCCATCTGCATAGCCTTGCTCGTCTAACTCTTGTTTGAGCAACACTTGCTCAAGTCGGTTGTTGTGTTTGTGACCGGCAAGGAGTGGGTTGTGGCCTAAACGCCGCTCGCACACGCCAAGTGCTACGCCATTCTGTTGCCATTGTTCATAATGGGCGGGAAATGGAAAGTGGCTAATAGTAACATTGGGTGTCGTGACGTGCGCAGGGCTATATCCGCGCCCACCTTCTCCTCGGCTGACATGCAGCTTGAGACCGGCTTTCGCTGCAGGCAATGACGCGGTTTCTAGCCATTGTCGTACTTGCTGCCAATCTGGAAACTCAATACCCAGCAAACGCAAGCACGCTTCCATTCTCGTCACATGGGCTGACCATTCCTCAATCTGACCATGGCGAGTTAGTATGGTCGTAAAGCAGCCATCACCATATTGAAACGATCGATCACTTAGCGCGATTGAGTCCGCTCTTTGTCCGTTGACCCAAAACATCCGTCCACCTTAGAAAACAAAACGGCTTAATACCGAAGCATTAAGCCGTTTTAACACAAATCACCCGACTACACGTAGCACGGTTTAGATCTTTTTGAACACCAAAGAGCCGTTGGTACCACCAAAGCCGAATGAGTTACATATCGCGTAATCCATCGATACCTCTTTCGCAGTGTGTGGCACAAGATCGATATCCTCTAACCCTTCTTCCGGGTTATCAAGGTTGATCGTCGGCGGCACAATTTGATCGCGCAAAGAGAGCACGGTGATGATCGCTTCTACTGAGCCCGCAGCACCCAACAAGTGTCCTGTCATCGACTTGGTTGATGACACTTTAACTTGTTTCGCGCCCGCTTCACCCAGTGCACGGCGAATGCCTTTCACTTCCGCGACGTCGCCTGCTGGCGTCGATGTACCGTGTGCGTTCACGTAGCCAACTTGTGTGCCTTCGACACCTGCATCACGCATGGCCGCTTCCATTGCCAATGCACCGCCTGAGCCATCTTCACTTGGCGAGGTCATGTGGTAAGCGTCACCTGACATACCAAAGCCAACCACTTCAGCGTAAATTTTCGCGCCACGCGCTTTCGCGTGTTCGTACTCTTCTAGCACCATCATGCCCGCGCCATCACCAAGAACAAAACCGTCACGGTCTTTGTCCCAAGGGCGAGAGGCTTTTTGAGGCGCATCATTACGAGTAGACAGTGCTTTCGCTGCACCAAAACCTGCCATACCAAGTGGGGTTGACGCTTTTTCTGAGCCACCCGCCACCATCGCTTCGCAATCGCCATACGCGATCATACGCGCTGCATGGCCGATGTTGTGCAAACCAGTTGTACACGCCGTCGAGATCGCAATATTTGGACCACGTAGACCACGCATAATCGATAAGTTACCCGCCACCATGTTAACAATGGTCGATGGGACGAAGAACGGACTCACTTTACGTGGACCTTTCTCAACCAATGCTGAGTGACCCGCTTCAATCAAGTCAAGGCCACCAATGCCTGAACCGATAGCGACGCCCACTCGTGCGGCGTTTTCTTCGTTAATTTCTAAGCCAGAGTCATCAAGAGCTTGAATACCTGCTGCGATACCGTACTGGATGAACAAATCCATCTTACGTGCATCTTTCTTTGACATGTATTCTGTGCAATCAAAATCTTTGACTAGGCCTGCAAAACGAGTTGAGAAATTTTCAGTATCAAAGTGCTCGATATTGACGATACCACTTTGACCAGCTAGCAGGGCTTTCCAAGAGGATTCTACAGTGTTGCCTACCGGTGACAACATACCCATGCCAGTGACAACAACACGACGCTTGGACACGATTTTATTCTCCGGGTTTGAAATGATTCTATGGGAGGTATAGAAGAGTTGATAAAACACAGGCGGCCAGTTGGCCGCCTGAGAGAGGGGTTTACTGAGCGCTGTTTACGTAGTCGATTGCAGCTTGAACAGTAGTGATCTTCTCAGCTTCTTCGTCTGGAATCTCAGTGTCGAATTCTTCTTCTAGAGCCATTACTAGTTCAACAGTGTCTAGAGAATCGGCACCTAGGTCATCAACGAAAGAAGCTTCGTTTTTCACTTCTGTTTCGTCTACACCTAGCTGTTCAACAATGATTTTCTTTACGCGTTCTTCGATGTTGCTCATTTTTTCTTTTCCTTTACAGATTTCGCTCAATGCGATGATTCCGTAGTTTATTCGAACTATTGAAAGTTGCAAGTGGGACCTTGCTGGTCAAACCACAATTTTAGCGATTTTAACCGAAATTCAATACATTTTTGACTTAAATCATGCACAAATCTTGTGCACTTCGCTGCCAATAAACACTGACTATAGGCTATTTTTATGACATTAAATAGCCAATTTGGCGACATTGGGTACAAATTGAAGATTCAGCAAAGTTTCGAGTGATATTTGATGTAAAAGTTCACTTTCACTTGCTAAAGCTCAATTTAAACCATGTACATCCCGCCATTTACGTGCAAAGTTTCGCCGGTGATGTATCCCGCTTCTGGGGACGCCAGAAATACCACTGCAGACGCAATCTCACGTGGGTCACCAAGACGACCCGCTGGGACGTTCGATAGTGTTGCCGCACGCTGATCGTCGTTCAATGCTTTGGTCATGTCTGTCTCAATAAAGCCAGGTGCCACGGTGTTCACTGTGATGCCGCGAGACGCAACTTCACGTGCCATTGATTTAGTAAAACCAATCACGCCCGCTTTCGCTGCCGCGTAGTTAGCCTGACCTGCGTTACCCATAGTGCCAACCACAGAACCTACGTTGATGATACGGCCATGACGCTTTTTCATCATGCCGCGCAATACCGCTTTTGACATACGGAAAATCGGCGTGAGGTTGGTATCGATGATGTCATTCCACTCATCATCTTTCATACGCATCAGCAAGTTGTCACGTGTGATACCCGCGTTATTCACTAGGATGTCAATCGCGCCAAACTCGTCATTAATGGTTTTCAGGGTTGACTCGATGGAGTTCACGTCTGTGACGTTTAACGCGAGTCCTTTACCTTTGTCACCTAGGTATTCGCTGATCGCTGCCGCACCGCCTTCAGAGGTTGCAGTACCGATCACTGTCGCACCACGCTCAACCAATAGTTCAGCGATAGCACGGCCGATACCACGGCTAGCACCGGTAACCAGTGCGATTTTACCTTCAAGATTCATCATGTTTGTTGTTTCCTTTGAGTCGCTTATGACTTAGCTGCTTCGAGTGAAGCGACATCGTTAACGGCTGCGCCGCTAAGCGTTTTTACAATACGTTTCGTCAAGCCAGTCAATACTTTACCTGGGCCAAATTCTAACAGTGATTCGACGCCTTGCTCGCTCATGAGCTGAACACTTTCCGTCCAACGCACCGGGCTGTAAAGCTGACGCACCAGTGCTTCTTTGATTTTCGCAGGATCGGTCTCTGCCACGACATCCACGTTGTTGATGACGGGTAAAGACGGCGTGTTGAACTCGATCTCTTCTAGTGCAACCGCCAGTTTATCCGCCGCAGGCTTCATCAGAGCGCAGTGAGAAGGCACAGAGACAGGTAAAGGCAACGCACGCTTTGCGCCCGCTTCTTTACACAAGGCGCCCGCACGCTCCACCGCCGCTTTACTGCCGGCGATAACAACTTGACCTGGCGAGTTAAAGTTAACAGGAGAGACAACCTCGCCTTGCGCTGCGTCTTCACACGCTTGAGCAATCGCGGCATCGTCAAGACCGATAATTGCATACATAGCGCCCGTGCCCGCTGGTACCGCTTCTTGCATTAAGCGGCCGCGCAATTCAACCAGCTTGATCGCCTGCTGGAAATCAATCACACCTGCACACACAAGTGCAGAGTACTCACCTAAGCTGTGACCCGCTAGGTTGGCTGGCAGCTCTTGTCCTAGCTCTTGCCACACACGCCATACCGCAACCGAAGACGCTAGCAGCGCAGGCTGGGTGCGAAATGTCTGGTTAAGATCTTCCACTGGCCCGTCTTGCACCAACGCCCAAAGATCGTAACCGAGTGCTTCTGAAGCCTCAGCAAACGTCGCTTTCACTACTGGGTATTGCTCGCCAAGTTCAGCCAACATGCCAACGGCTTGCGATCCTTGACCTGGAAATACGATAGCAAACTTGCTCATACTCTTTTCCTTAACTCAATTTCTTTTAAGACTTGATTCGGTTGCTCTTTCTGCTGTCAGAAAGAAAAGATGCCACTGCGGCATCTTCAATTTGAATTCTTGCGTGATTAAAACTTCACTAGGGCTGAACCCCATGTGAAGCCACCGCCAAAGGCTTCAAGCAGCAAGGTTTGCCCACGCTGAATACGCCCATCACGTACGGCTTCATCAAGTGCAGTCGGTACTGTCGCCGCAGAGGTGTTACCGTGCCTATCCAGTGTAACCACGACTTGATCCATCGACATCGCCAACTTCTTCGCGGTCGCAGAAATAATGCGAAGGTTCGCCTGATGTGGCACCAACCAATCCAGCTCGGTTTTATCCATGCCGTTTTGCTTGAGAGTTTCTGTCACGAGGCGAGACAACTGAGTCACCGCCACTTTGAAGACTTCATTACCCGCCATGTGCAACCAGCTATTGATGTCATCACTGTGCTCAAAGTCACTGCTGATTTCTTCACGGCGATTAGGGTATTTCAAGCTCAGTAGATCGCCAAAGCGACCGTCGGCATTAATGGTGGTCGACAAAATACCCGGCTCATCACTCGCGCCTACGATAACCGCACCAGCGGCATCACCAAACAAGATCACGGTCGAGCGATCACTCGGGTCACAGGTTTTTGATAACGCATCAGCGCCGATCACCAAGATGTGTTTGCAATGACCGGTTTTGATGTACTGATCGGCCACCGACAGTGCGTAAACAAAGCCGGAACACGCCGCAGCCATGTCAAACGCTGGGCAGTGTTTAATGCCAAGCAAGGCTTGCACCTGACACGCCGCTGATGGAAATGCATGTGAACCACTGGTGGTCGCGACAAGAATCATGTCGATGTCGTTCTTGTCAATGCCTGCCATCTCGATAGCATTTTTCGCCGCTTGGTAACCCATATCTGCGACGGTTTCATTTTCCGCAGCAATACGACGCTCTTTAATACCCGTGCGAGCAACAATCCACTCATCACTTGTATCTACCATTTTCTCTAAGTCTGCGTTTGAACGCACCTGAGATGGCAGGTAGCTGCCAGTACCTAAAATTTTGCTATACATGAAGACTAGTAATGCCTCTCTTGGGGTTGCTGATCGAACAGAACCGTTTCCAAACGATCACTAATACGGCTTGGTACTTGTCGTTTGACCTCGTGTAGTGCTTCACCAATGGCATTGATGACCGCGTCTACATCAGCACTTCCATGGCTTTTTATGACAATGCCGCGCAATCCTAGCAAACTTGCGCCGTTATACTGGTCGGGGTTCAGGGTTTTTAGCTCATTAAATAAGCCAGAAAATAATTTTCTTGCAATCCAACCCTTTATAGATGAGGCCATCATGTGTGATTTCAACTTATCGATAAAGAGTTGCGCTGTCCCTTCACAGGTTTTGAGGCAGATATTACCCACAAAACCATCACAAACGACGACATCAGCGGCATCGCGTAACAATTGGTTGCCTTCAATATAGCCGACAAAATTGACCGACTGAGTCTGAGAAAGCATTTCAGCGCAGCGTTTAACGAGATCATTACCTTTGATCTCTTCAGCGCCGATATTGAGAATAGCGACTCGTGGCGGTTTACCCAAGTATTGTTCGACTAACGCACTGCCCATCACCGCAAATTGAAACAGCGAATCGGCGTCACTCGAGACATTAGCACCTAAATCCAACATCCAGGTTTTACCGCCGGATGCCGTTGGCAACGCGGAAATTAACGCAGGACGTTCAATACCAGGTAAAAGCTTAAGCTTGAAGCGTGACAATGCCATTAACGCGCCGGTGTTGCCACCGCTGACACACGCATCCGCTTCAGCGTTGGATACCGCATCGATTGCCATCGCCATGGACGTGTTCGCACTATTGCGCAGCGCTAGAGAAGGTTTTTCTGAGTTAGAAATGACTCGGTCACTGTGCACAACGCGTAACCGTGCGTTGGACTGAACACCAAGTTGGGAGAGTTGGGTTGTGATCATGTGCTGATCACCCAAGATGATCACTTTTAGCTCTGGGAAATGCGACAGTGCCTGCACGGCGGCAGGCACTGTAACGCGAGGACCGAAATCCCCGCCCATTGCATCAAGTGCAACGGTTATATTTTGCAAAGGTCAACCTTACTTGTTGATAACCTTCTTGCCGCGGTAGTAACCTTCAGCAGTCACGTTGTGACGTAGGTGAGTTTCACCTGAAGTTGCGTCAACAGAAAGTGCAGCTGTAGTTAGGGCATCGTGTGAACGACGCATACCACGCTTAGAACGTGTTTTACGGTTTTTTTGTACGGCCATTGACCCTACTCCTATGTTAGTTCTTAAAGTGTCTTGCTTACTAAAAAGTTAACGCTTTAAGCTTTTCAAAACATCGAATGGATTCGGCTTCTCTTCCACTACCTCTTCTGGAAGGTCACCAAACACCATGTTATCTGAATCAACGCTACAATCCGCTTCATCATGCATTGCTACTTGAGGCAAGTTGAGAATGAACTCGTCTTCAACTAACTGTATTAGGTCGACTTCACCGTACTCGTTCAGATCTACCAAATCGTACTCTTCCGGTGCGTCTTCTTCACTCTTCTCGCTATAGTATGGCGTGTAAGTGAATTCGACTTCGCACTCATGTGCGAAAACCTCATTACAGCGTTGACACTCTAAATCGACTTCGATGTTAGCTTTACCAGAGATAACAACAAGTCGCTGTTCATCCAACTCAAATGACAATGACACTTGAGCGTCGCGTTTAACGCCTTCGACCGATTCGCTTAAGCGCTTAAAAAGACTTTCTTGAATGATACCATCATAATCAAGACGCTTTTGAGCTGCTCTTGCGGGATCAACCGTTCGCGGTATTTTTACCTTTTGCATAGGGCGCGAATTCTATCTTCCAATTCATTTTGAGTCAAAGGAAAAGGAGAAAAAGTTGGACTTTTTTTCCTTTGCTCCACCAGAGCAATGATCTTAGCAAAAAGATCCTTTAAGCTCACCTAAATCAAACAAAACACTGATGATTTAAAATGCACTCTTACCCACTCGTCTTAGCGTCCACCTCTCCTTACCGTCAACTATTGTTGGAAAAACTCGGTCTCACGTTTAGCGCCATCGCACCAGACTGTGACGAAACACCACTGAGAAACGAATCGCCTCAAGCGTTAGTGGAACGTCTCGCAATGGGTAAAGCGCAAGGCTGTTCACTATCGCAGCCGAGCCTTGTCATCGGTAGCGATCAAGTGTGTGTTATTGACGGCGAAATTGTTGGTAAGCCCCATACACGTGAGCGCGCCATTGAACAACTGCGTCGGCAAAGCGGCCGTGCGATCTGTTTTTACACAGGCGTTGCCTTATTCAACAGTGCCACCCAAGCGCTGCACACCCGGGTCGATACGTTTACCGTGCATTTTCGCACGCTGACCGAGCAGCAAATTGAACGCTATGTCGATAAAGAGCAGCCCTTTTATTGCGCAGGGAGCTTTAAAAGTGAAGGGTTAGGTATTGCGCTGTTTGAGCGCTTAGAAGGCAAGGACCCCAACACCTTGGTCGGATTACCCTTGATTGATTTAGTCGACATGCTTGAGCAAGAGGGCGTATCCGTCCTTTAGACTGACACGCCCTGTTTTTACTCGTCGCGCGAATGAACCGCTGGGGTTAGGACCTTAGCCCGGCTAACGCCTTTTCAAGCTTTGGCTCCATAGGCGCGCTGATCTCCATCCAATCTTGCGTCTGCGGATGGACAAATTGGATCGTCGCCGCATGCAAAAATAGGCGATCCAACCCAACTTGCCCGGTATAGGCATCAAACCGGCGATCTCCATATCGGTCATCCCATGCGATAGGATGACCTACATATTGGGTGTGCACACGGATCTGGTGAGTGCGCCCTGTAATTGGACTGGCCTGAATTAAGGTAGCCTGTTCAAACTCTTCAATTATTTTAAAGCGCGTCTCAGACGCTTTGCCATTGGGGTTGACGCGCACAATGCTGTTTACTTCGTTTTTCAACAGTGGCGCATTGACCACTTTGCAACTGCGCTTCCATTTCCCCATCACGAGAGCAAAGTAACTCTTTTTGACGGTTTTCTCTCTAAATTGCGCTTGCAGGTGACGCAGTGCTGACCGTTTTTTAGCCACCAGTAAAATCCCGGATGTGTCGCGGTCGATACGGTGCACCAATTCCAAAAATCGAGCTTGGGGCCTCAATGCTCTCAACGCTTCAATCGCACCGAACTTCAAGCCACTGCCACCATGGACTGCGGTACCCGAGGGTTTATTGAGAATGAGTAAGTGATCATCTTCGAAAATGATCATCTGCTCTAGCTCCGCCACCTTACTCAGCTTTGTGCTTGGGGCAATGTCTTCGGTTTTTTCTTCGACCGTCACCGGCGGAATTCGAACCAAGTCACCCGCTTGCAGTTTGTACTCAGCTTTGACGCGTTTTTTGTTCACTCGTACTTCGCCTTTGCGCAAAATGCGGTAAACCACACTTTTCGGCAGGCTTTTGAGTTGGTTGCGCAAAAAGTTATCAATGCGCTGACCAGCCATGTCGTCATCTATATCGACGAATTGGACTTTCGTTCTAATTTCGCTCATCGGGCTATTCTAACACTCTCATAACCGTGCTTGAAATCACATTTCCTCTGCAATTTAAACGCGGTTTTATCTCAAACAATGAGTCTCAGTTCTGCTACGGATACTTTTTAACCGTGGCATTTGCAAATCTGTATTAAAACCAAACTAATAACTTTAAATACAAGGCGTTATAAAAAACAAAATTTGATTTTTTAGCGTTTTATTATAAAGCAGATTGCTGTGTTTACTGGGTACTGCTATAGTTCACACCTGCAATAAATGATTTGGTTGCATTTTACACAAACCCAATCATCTTAGCGCAAGACGGTAAGTAGCCCGCTAATTTAGCAAAATGCAGCATACGGCGTAAGACATTTTCGACATTAGTAAAATTGTTGCCCTGCTTACTGCTCCATCACGTTTGAGTATCGACCGCTAATGATAGCGGCTTACACGCCAGCGCGTGTAAGACTGAAGTGCCCTGAGAGCATCCCTCCAGCCGGGAGGCTGCAACGACATAAGCCATGGGATCAGGCACCGTGATAGAGAAAAAAGGCAACAATATACAAAAGAATGACAACGAGATTTATCAATGAAAAGAATGTTAATTAACGCAACTCAAAAAGAAGAGTTGCGTGTTGCACTGGTTGATGGCCAGCGACTGTATGATCTAGATATCGAAAGTCCAGGACATGAATCAAAGAAAGCAAATATCTACAAAGGACGTATCACCCGCATCGAACCTAGTCTAGAAGCCGCCTTCGTTGACTACGGTGCAGAAAGACACGGTTTCCTCCCTCTCAAAGAAATTGCCCGCGAATACTTCCCTAACGGTTACACCTATCAAGGTCGTCCAAGCATTAAAGAAGTGCTAAAGGAAGGCCAAGAAGTGATCGTGCAGGTAGAGAAAGAAGAGCGTGGTAGTAAAGGCGCAGCCTTAACCACCTTTATCTCTCTTGCGGGTAGTTATCTTGTATTAATGCCAAACAACCCACGCGCGGGTGGTATTTCTCGACGCATTGAAGGCGACGAGCGTACTGAACTCAAAGCGGCATTGAGCACGCTTGAGCTTCCGCAAGGCATGGGACTGATTGTTCGCACCGCGGGTGTGGGCAAAAGTGCTGAAGAGCTGAAGTGGGACTTGAACGTTCTGCTTAACCATTGGGGTGCGATCAAACAAGCCTCTGATGCGAATCCAGCACCGTTCTTGATTCACCAAGAAAGTAACGTGATTGTCCGAGCGATTCGTGACTATTTGCGCCGCGATATTGGTGAAATTCTGATCGACAGCAACACCATTTACGAACGTGCACTTGAGCACATCCGTTTGGTGCGTCCTGACTTTGTCAATCGTGTGAAAAAGTACGATGGTGAAGTGCCACTGTTTAGCCACTACCAAATTGAAAGCCAGATCGAATCTGCCTTCCAACGCGAAGTGCGCCTGCCTTCAGGCGGTTCTATCGTTATTGACCCAACGGAAGCGTTGACGTCTATCGATATCAACTCGGCACGCGCGACCAAAGGTGGCGACATTGAAGAGACAGCGCTCAACACTAACCTAGAAGCGGCAGATGAGATCGCACGCCAATTGCGTTTACGTGATTTGGGTGGTCTAGTCGTCATCGACTTCATCGATATGACACCGGTGCGTCACCAGCGTGAAGTTGAAAACCGTCTTCGTGATGCGGTTCGTATGGACAGAGCGCGCGTGCAAATTGGTCGTATCTCTCGCTTTGGCTTGCTAGAAATGTCTCGCCAACGCCTAAGCCCATCGCTTGCAGAAGCGAGCCACCATATTTGTCCTCGCTGTAGCGGTACAGGCGTGGTGCGTGATAACGAATCACTTGCCCTGTCAGTATTGCGCTTGATTGAAGAAGAAGCACTAAAAGATAACACTGCTCAAGTGTTGGCTGTGGTTCCTGTACCTATCGCTTCTTACTTGTTGAATGAAAAACGTCGCTCGGTGAACCACATCGAACGCATTCAAGAAGTTAAAATTACTGTGGTACCGAACTCTGACATGGAAACCCCTCACTTCGATGTGATTCGTGTACGTGAAGGTGAAGAGTTTGATCTGCTCTCTTATTTGCTACCACAAAAATTGGAAGCGATGAAGGAAGCAGAAGGCCGTGATGTTGCAGAAACAGAAGTGAAACCGAAGAAAATCGAAGAGCCTGCTCTTAAAGGATTTGCCTCGGCAACACCATCTGCACCAACGCCACCACCTGCTGCGCCAAAAGCGGTAGAGAAACCGGTTGAAGAAACTCCGGCTCAACCTGGTGTCGTTGCTCGCTTGTTTAAAGCACTGGCTGGCTTCTTGTTTGGTTCTAATAGCGAAGCAGAGAAGAAAGAAGAAAAACCAGTAGAAAGCGAGAAGAAAGACAACGCGCGTAACAACAATCGCAATCGTCGTGGTCGCAATGACAATCGCCGTCGTAACAACAATCGTGATGACAAACGCGATAACCGTGATGACCGCCGTCGTAATAGCAACCGTGATGACAAGCGTCGCAATAACAACCGCGATGAAGTCGAAGCGACAGAAAACAACGCGATCACTGAGCGTAAGAGCCAGAACCGCAAGCCAAAGCAAGATCGCCGCAATACCAAGCGCGATGATGCCACAAAAGGCAATGCGAAAGTCGCGGAAGAAGGATTGAAGCTTGCCGCTGATGCTCAGCAAACTGAGCCTACCAAAGCGCGCGAAAAGAAAACTGAAAAAGTGAAAGAGCGTCGCCAGCGCCGCAAACTCACCAAACAGGTTCGCGTGAAAGATCAACAAGCTCAGGCCCAAGCCGATGCCAATGCTCAAGAAGCAAAAGCTGAGGCGGTTGTTGAGTCCGTCGAACAGACGAACGATACAGCGAATGAACAAGCTGAACAGCCTAAGCAGCGCCGCAACCGCCGCTCAC
Source organism: Vibrio sp. R15-SG3-ISO1A (assembly GCF_059833955.1). Taxonomy (NCBI): domain Bacteria; kingdom Pseudomonadati; phylum Pseudomonadota; class Gammaproteobacteria; order Vibrionales; family Vibrionaceae; genus Vibrio; species Vibrio sp. R15-SG3-ISO1A. The sequence continues at coordinate 72,987 of NZ_JCBDGH010000098.1, read as the reverse complement.
CGCGTCACTTACGTGCAAGTGGTCAGCGTCGTCGTCGTGGACGTGATCGTCGCCCTAACCCGTTCCGCTTACGTAAAGGCGGTGTCGCGTCACCAGAAATGGCGATGGGTAAAGTGATGCCAAGCTACGGCATTACTAAACCTACTGCGAAGCCTAAAGTGGAAAAAGAGACCACAGAGGTAACAGTGACCCTTGGTGGATTTGCCTGCCCAGAAATGGCAATGGGTAAAGTGATCATTCGTCGCGAGCACCCGGTCCAGGCTCAAGCTGAGGCAGTGCCGTCAACACCAGTGGAAGCCGAAGTGGTGAACGTCACTCCTGAAGCGCCTAAAGCGATCAAAACCGAAAAGGTTGAGGCTTCAGCGCCAGTTGAAGCCGTCGCAGACAAGGTGGTTGAAGAGACCGTCGCGACGAAATCAGCGCCAGCGACTCCAGTCTCTGAGCCAGTGACCCCTGCTGTTGAACCTGTAGTTGAACAGGCAGAAGTCAAACCGGAACCGAAAGTGGTTAAGCCAGCGACGGCTTCTCCTCTGAAAGGATTTGCTTCTGCACCAATGGCTAAAGCCCCTGGCAGCGATGAAATGAAAGAGATTTCAGTGGTCGCCGCGCCTCTTCGTCAAAAGCGCTATCAGCCTAAAGGAGCCGGCAGTCAAGTCGCGCGCAACCAGGCAAGCGCAGCGATGGCAAAGCCACAAGGTTACTAATACAGCCTTAATCCCTCAGTAAAACAGCCCCTTTTGGGGCTGTTTTTTTCTCTGTGATACACCCTCACTGTGTCACACACCACATGCTACACTCTAGTCATTATTGAACTTAATCACACTTTTAGGTAGCATTCGCGGTCTCGAACTGAATTAACGTTTTAGCAACCCTTTCGATGCCCATATCAAAAGTATCATCGCATTTTGCGCACTATGACGTCATTCAGACTAGGCCTAACTCATGAGCAGAACAAAATAAGTATGTTTGAATTTCCTCAATTTTCTAAGCACTCGGTGAAAAACGATGTGCTCTCTGGCCTAACGGTCGCCCTGGCTTTAGTCCCAGAAGCCGTCGCTTTCGCGTTTGTCGCCGGCGTTGACCCTATGGTTGGCCTGTACGCCGCCTTTATTGTTGGTTTAATTACGTCCATTTTTGGCGGTCGTCCAGGTATGATTTCAGGCGCGACGGGTGCCATGGCCGTGGTTATGGTTTCACTGGTAGCCAGTCATGGCGTACAGTATTTATTCGCTGCCATCATGCTTGCCGGCATCTTACAAGTCGCCGCGGGTATCTTTAAGCTGGGTAAATTTATTCGCATCGTACCTCACCCTGTGATGATCGGCTTTGTGAATGGATTGGCGATCGTTATCTTCCTCGCTCAGTTAGGCCAATTTAAAGCCCCGGATATCAACGGTATTCTGACTTGGCTACCACAAGGTCAAATGATGCTGATGTTGGGCTTAGTTGCACTTACCATGGCCATCATCCATTTCTTACCTAAAATCACTACAGCAGTGCCCTCTTCGCTCGTGGCCATCGTGACCGTCACCGCTTTGGTGGTGGGTTTAGACCTCGAAACACGTACCGTGGTTGACTTTCTTCGTACCATGTCTGGTGATGAAGCTGCAACACTGGCGGGCTCACTGCCCACCTTCTCCATTCCTATGGTGCCGTTTACCCTTGAGACGCTGCAAATCATCCTACCCTACGCCATCATTTTAGCGGCGATTGGCCTGATCGAATCACTATTAACCCTGACAGTACTCGATGAAATGACCAATACTCGCGGTCAATCTAACCGCGAATGTATCGGCCAAGGTATGGCGAATATGACCTGCTCCGTCTTTGGTGCGATGGGTGGTTGTGCCATGATTGGTCAATCGATGATTAACGTCAATTCGGGTGGTCGTGGCCGCCTTTCCGGTATTGTTGCCGCGGTTGCCTTGCTGATGTTTATTTTATTTGCATCGGCTCTGATTGAGATGATTCCGCTCGCGGCTCTGGTTGGCGTCATGTTTATGGTTGTGATCGGTACCTTTGAATGGGCGACCTTCAAACTAGCACGCCGCGTACCAAAACAAGATTTCTTCGTGATTGTTCTCGTCACTGTGGTCACGGTATTGACTGACCTTGCCGTTGCCGTAGCGGTTGGCGTGATCGCGTCGGCCTTGATGTTTGCTTGGCAGCACGCCAAACACATTTATGCTGATACGCGCATCAATGACGAGGGGTCAAAAGAGTACAAGATTCATGGTCCGGTGTTTTTTGGCTCTACCGCCAACTTCCTCGAGCTGTTTAACGCACAAGATGATCCAAGTGATGTGATCGTCGATTTTGCTGACTCTCGCGTCACCGACCACTCAGCGATTGAGGCCATTGAAACCTTGGCGGATCGCTACGCGACCGTCGGTAAGACATTGCACCTGCGCCACCTCAGTCCAGACTGCCGTAAGCTGCTACATAAAGCCGGTAGCTTAGTGGAAATCAATGTCAAAGAAGACCCAAGCTACAAGGTGGCCACCGACGTCTTAGCAGGCTAACGGCCCGCTTTTTGTCGATAGCATTCAAACAGTAAGGGCTTCCACTTGGAAGCCCTTTTTATTAACCGCGATGATTACAGCAGTTGATTCAACTTTTCGCCCACTAACGACTTACGCCATCCTTGCATCACGTCCGGTAAGGCCACAGGATCTCGGTCTTTTTTCCACACCCAAGTGATGATCTGATTGAGCTGTTTTTTTGAGGCAATGAATTCAGTCGCCAGACCTGAGCTTTGTCCAGCGTGCTTAACTTCATCCTTTAGACGTTTAAACACCTGCTTGTAGCCTGGTAAATCCATCAAACGTTCAATTTTCTCTGGGTACTCGTCGACTGGCGTCATTTTGGCTTCTTTCACCAACGAAATGAGTCGCGTAGCATGACGTTGCACGGATCTTGGGTCCATGCCTTCTTGCTCCATACGCTGCTTGTTTTGCAAACCCAGTCTCGCGACGTTGAGCAAATCATTTTCTTTAAACACAAAGTTTAACGCTAGGTCACGACGCAGCGCTTCTTTATAACGCCAAGTGGCCAGAGGCTTCAATATGGCCAGCTCTTTAGGTTTCAGTTGCCACGCGCCCTTGATGTCTAAATAAGCTTTAGCTGGATCGATGCTTTTGATGCGCTTTGCGGCCAGCATTTCGCTCTCCTGCTGCGCTGCGTCCCACCAGCCTGCTTGAGTCACTGCATCAAGCAGTTTTTCATACAGTGGCAAGAGGTAGAACACGTCTGCCGCCGCGTAGTCGAGTTGCTTATCTGAGAGTGGACGAGCTAGCCAATCAGTGCGTGATTCACTTTTATCGAGCTCTACACCTAAGTAGTGATTAACTAGGGCAGCAAAGCCAGTTGACAGGCCGTGGCCGAGAAACGCCGCCATCACTTGCGTGTCTACCATGGGAAACGGCAAGCAATCGAAGCTATTGTTAAACACTTCTAAATCTTCACCACAGGCATGAAGCACTTTCAGCACCGAACTGTCTTTAAGCAGAGCCACAAACTCACTCATGTCATCAATCACGGTTGGATCGATTAATGAGAGCTGCTCGCCATCGAACAGTTGTATCAGCCCTAGCTGCGGGTAGAAGGTGCGCGTTCTGACAAACTCGGTATCGAGCATCACTACATCCACCTGGCGTGCTTGCTGGCAGATAGAGTTAAGTTGTTGGGTATCGGTAATGATTTGGTAATTCACAAAGGTCTCGCTACGCCTATAGAGTGGCGTTCTAGTTGCGGCACATAAAAAATGCCGACCATGGTTATGTCGGCATTCTAACATCAAAGCTTACGATCTGCTTAGCGAGTTTAGCTGTCGTGCTTGGCGAGATTCGCTTCGTTTTCCTCTCGCAGAACGCGACGTAAAATCTTACCAACGTTGGTTTTAGGTAAGTCTTCTCTGAACTCAACTAATTTTGGCACTTTATAGCCGGTCAGATGCTTACGACAGTGAGCAATCACTTCCTCTTTGGTGAGGCTTGGATCTCGCTTGACAACGTATACCTTCACCACTTCACCAGAGACGTCGTGAGATTGACCGATTGCCGCCACTTCTAGCACCTTGCCATGCAGAGCAACCACATCTTCAATCTCATTCGGGTAGACGTTGAAACCGGAGACCAGAATCATGTCTTTTTTACGATCGACAATATAAATCATGCCGTGCTCGTCGAATTTGACGATGTCACCCGTTGATAACCAACCTTCGCTGTTGATCACCTCTTTGGTCGCTTCCGGGCGCTGCCAGTAGCCTTGCATCACTTGAGGGCCGCGTACTTGCAGCTCTCCAACCTCGGTGGTTGGTAATACCTGTCCGGCATCATCCACAATACGCACTTCCGTTGAGGGAACAGGCAAGCCAATCGCACCTGTGTAGTCTTTTAAATCGTAAGGGTTCCCCGTCACTAGTGGCGAGCATTCGGTCAGCCCATAGCCTTCAAGTAAGTGAATACCCGTCGTCTTCTTCCATTGGCCGGCAACCGCGCGCTGCACCGCCATCCCCCCACCAACGGCGAGCTTAAGCTTGCTGAAGTCGAGTTCGTGGAAATCTTCATTGCTCACCAAGGCATTGAACAAGGTGTTCACCCCAGTGATGGCGGTGAAAGGGTGCTTTTGCAACTCTTTGACAAAGCCTGGAATGTCTCTTGGGTTGGTGATCAACAGGTTCTGACACCCCAGTTCAACAAACAGCAAACAGTTCACCGTCAGAGCGAATACGTGATACAGCGGCAGCGCTGTTACCACTAATTCACGCCCTTCTGTCAAGACAGGGCCGTAAGCACCTTTCGCCTGCAAAACGTTAGCAATCATATTGCGGTGGGTTAGGATTGCGCCTTTCGCTACCCCTGTCGTCCCGCCCGTGTATTGTAAGAACGCAATGTCATCTCCCGACATAAACGGCTTCACGTACTGTAGACGACGGCCTTTGTGGAGGGCTTTACGCATCGAGATCGCCCCAGGCAAGTCATATTTGGGCACCATGCCTTTGACGTACTTAACGACAAAATCGACCAAGGTACCTTTCGCTCGAGGCAGCATTTGCCCAAGGCTCGTCAACACCACGTGCTTAACAGGTGTGTTCTCCACCACTTGCTCAAGCGTACTGGCAAAGTTGGAGACAATCACAATCGCTTTGGCACCAGAGTCATTGAGCTGATGCTCCAACTCACGTGGCGTGTAAAGCGGGTTAACGTTGACGGCGATCAGCCCAGCTCGTAGTACACCAAACAGGGCGACCGGATATTGCAGCAAGTTTGGCATCATCAACGCGACGCGATCACCCTTTTGCAACTTAAGATCGTTTTGCAGATAGGCGGCAAACGCTCGGCTGCGTTCCTCCAATTTACGGAAGGTCATCACCGACCCCATATTCACAAAAGCAGGTTGATCCGCGTATTTTTGTACGGACTGCTCAAACATCTCAACCAGAGATGGATACTGGTCCGGGTTAATGTGCTCAGGTACATCGCTTGGATAGCGTGACAACCAAGGTTTATCCACGTTAATACTCCTCGAAAAAACAGCGTGCGCGCGCCGATATCGTTATGTTGTTATTGGCCTATTACAGCACAGGCGCAGCGCCCGCGCACGGAAGACTCAAACACTTGTTTAAATTTTGTTAACTAAGCCAAAAATTAGGTCAGATACTCTAGAAGGATGCTCTAAATGGCAGTGATGTCCGCCCGAGATAGTGACAAACTCGCGCACCGGATTTGCCTCTGACGCCATAGCCTTCAAATGAGAAAAGCCTTGCTCTCCCAGCACAATGATCTGGGGGCAGACTATCGCATCGCGGATCGCTTGAGCATGCTGATGAGACATCCGGTAGAGGGAATCACTTTGCAAAGCGGTGTCATGGCGCCAAGCCCAGCCCTGTTCGGTTTGCTTAATTCCACGCAGCACAAGCGGTGCAATTTGTGCCTCCGTCAGCGAGTTGACCGAGGCACGCCGGGCTATCGCCTCGTCCGCTGAGCTCATCAAACGCACAGGTTTACGACGAATACGTTGGCGGCTCAGTACCCCTTGACGCAATCTTGTGACCGCACACTCCGGCGTCTCCGCAAGCGGCCCATCGCCTTCAATCTGGACTAATCCAGCCACCTGTTCTGGAAACGCGGCACTATAGCAACTTGCGATCAAAGCACCAAGCGAATGTCCAACCAATACGGTTCTGTTTGGCGATAACTTAGCCAAAACTTGGTAAACATCGTCGATATAGTCATGAAACGAATAGAAATGAGGAGAGGCTTTATGAAATGAGTGCCCATGTCCAGGCAAGTCTACGGCGCACAAGTGGGCCTGAGGTGACTGATGCGCTAGTGCTGTCATTACAGTAGTGAAACTGGCGGCGTTGTCTAACCAACCGTGCAAAAAAACGACCGAGACATCGGCCGTTTGTTTATCTCCTAGCTCAAGGGTGGCGACCTTGCCGCCATCAATCTGGTAGTGGCAATGTTCAAACGTCATTTGACTTCCTGAATCACGCGACCTTCTCTTGGTCGGTACCCCACATCACGACAGTAGTAGCCTCGGCAAGGGAACATATAGCTGCCAAAGTCATCCACAATCACGCGCTCTTCGATACGCCACAAGTGAAGGGTCGCTTGTTTCATCACAGGAAACTGATGTAAGTAATCACCTACTTTACCCTCTTCGACACCCGCAGATTGCCCCAGCGTCGTGATCAAGCGTCCTTGAGCTAAGCTAACAGGGTCCACAAAACCGGGCACATAGGCGACGTAGCGACCGTTGGGCTCTTGCGTGATGTCAGGCTTACCACTACTTGAGATAGGCAGATTGACTATTTCTATCCGCGTTTGTGAATCCAGATTCTTCACGTCGGCAATCACGCCGCCAAGGCGCACAGGGTGAGATTGTGAGGCATCCCACTGTGCGTAATCTGTCACGAGCGCAGGGTCGTCATTCACTAGCTGTGTGGGCAGTGTGCTGCATGCCGTCATGAGAAACGTAGTCGCAAAAAGGAGTAGTGCTGATTTCATCGGAGACTCATTATCGGAAAAAGGAAAGTGTGCTAGATATAGAGATCGACACCAAGCATCTGCGAGAGTTCATCTCGCTTCACCTGATGCATCACAGTCATATACTCTTCCATCGCTTTACGGCTCTTGCCTTCTGGAAGATCATATTGAACCTTCGCCCGTTCGACGTCAGATTCTGTGATGGGGCGAATAGTATTCGCAACGGCGTTTGCCACCTTGGTCGGCTGCGAAACCTCATTACCCTTGCTTTGCTTGTTTACCCCCTGTTTTTTATTAGCTTTATTCGCACGATTCGGTCCGGGGACCGAAGGGGGTAAACCGTTTATAGACACCATACTATTCACTCATTCCGCTGTACGCTCACTGGGCAGTATTATTCACGCCCAGGAAGCTTTTTCCACGCAACCGTATCGCGAAGATAAACAGGGCTGGCTTCTTCTGCACTGACACTGCGTCCCTCTCGCCACGCTTGTTCGGCCAAGATCACCATATCCCGCGCGTCTGGGAAGAGCAGATCACCCGCTTTCAGCGTTAATGGGAGTTCCGCCAGCGGCGCTTGATAGGTTTGCCACCCCGTCCCTGCCGTATGCCAGCACTGCGCATCAGAAGGCGTGCGTTGAACGAGCTCATCGGGAGCAATCACGCACTCTTCATCCACATTGGCCCAACTGCCATCTTCTTGACGCTGAAAACGTCCCCAATACACTTCACTCATGCGAGCATCAATGGCGCACGCAACTTGTTCCGCTTGGTGGAGACGGTAGCTACCTTGAGCCATCGCGGCGAGTGTTGACACACCAATCATGGGCAGATCCGCACCAAACGCTAAACCTTGTGCAATACCAATGCCAATACGTACGCCAGTAAAACTACCCGGGCCTTGACCAAAGGCTAACGCGTCTAAATCTTGTAGCGTAAGCCCGGCTTCTTTTAGCACTTCATCGACCATAGGAAGAATCTTCTTGGTGTGATCACGCGGGGCGACTTCACTGCGAACAAACACTTTGTCAAAGGCTAATAGGGCCACAGAGCAGTTCTCTGTAGCGGTATCTAGGGCAAGAATTTTTGCGCTCATGAGGTTCTCTAAATCTAATTTCATTAATCTTTATTGGGCTGGAGGAACTGCTTTATCGCTTCAATATCCCGTGTACGAGGAATTAGAGGTAAACTGGCTAAGAACACGCCACCGTAATCACGTGTTACTAATCGATTATCACAAATGATTAGCGCTCCCCTGTCCGTTTTATCACGAATCAAACGCCCTACGCCCTGCTTTAAGGTAATCACCGCATCAGGAATTTGTACCTGTGCAAACGGGTCTCCCCCTTTTAACTGACAATCCTCAATACGTGCTTTCAGCAGTGGGTCATCGGGCGCGGTAAACGGTAATTTGTCGATAATAACACAGCTCAGCGCGTCGCCTCTAACATCTATCCCTTCCCAAAAGGCCCCTGTCGCTACCAGCAGTGCATTACCCAACTCCATAAACTCCGCCAAGGTCTTTTGCTTACTGGTCTCACCTTGCATAAGAACCGGGACATTCAGTACCGCGCGAAATCGCTCAGTCAACTCTCGCATCATCGAATGGGAGGTACACAAGAAAAAGCAGCGACCTTGGTTTTGTTCAATGACAGGCGCGAGTAAAGCAACCAGTTTGTCTGGTAAACCCGCCGAATTTGGCTCAGGAAGATAACGGGGCACGCAAAGTCTCGCCTGCTGTTGGTAATCAAATGGGCTAGGTAGCGACATCTGCTGAGTGGGCTGTATACCCAAACGCGACGTGAAGTGAGCAAAATCTTGATTGACCGCTAACGTTGCAGAGGTAAATACCCACGCACCGGGTTTGAGCGTCATTTGTTCATGGAACTTATCCGCCACACTCAAGGGCGTAATGTGCAAACTGAAATGACGAGGCGTCGTGTCATACCAGTAGGAGTAGCCCGTGATTGAGACATCACACACGCGCTCCAAGCGCCCTTTGATGGTACTCGCTCGCTCAAAAGCGCTATCAAGCAATTGGCTGCGGCCAAGGGCTAATTTCAACACTTCAACGGTAAAATCAAGGCTCTCTTCAAGACGGTTTAACTCTCGAGCGATCGACGGTGATTTGATCGCTTCACGCCAATTGCCACGAAACCCAGGTTCACCCAGAGTAATGCGCAGATCCATCGCACATTGACCCAGTTTTTCCGCTACCTTTTGCAGTTGACGCATGTCTTTTGCTTCGGTGCGATAGGCGATCTCAATATCCTTGCACAGCTCCTGTATTTGGCGACTGGATAACGACTGACCAAAATACTGGCTAGCAATATCCGGCAGTTGGTGTGCCTCGTCGAATATAAACACGTCCGATTCTGGGATCAGTTCACCAAACCCCGTCTCTTTAATGGCTAAATCGGCCAAAAAGAGGTGATGATTGACGACAACCACATCCGCTTCCATCGCTTTTTTACGCGCTTTGAGTACAAAACAGTCTTGGTAGCTAGGGCACTCTTTTCCCAAGCAGTTATCGTTGGTGGACGTAATGGTCGGAATCACAGGGCTGTCTTCCGCAATCGCATCACAATCGCCCAAATCTCCGGTTTTTGTCTCTGAAGACCAGCTGCGTACTTTGACCAACTGACTGAGTAAGGTCGGATCCGAACTTTGATGGTGACTCTCGAGCATTTGTCGGCTTAGACGATCTAGACAGAGATAGTTTGCACGACCTTTCAGCAAGGCCACTTGTCCGTAAAACCCGAGCGCTTCGACCATCAGTGGTAGATCGCGGTGGTAGAGCTGCTCTTGTAAGTTCTTTGAGCCAGTACTGATTACGGTTTTCTTGCCGCTTTGCAGCGCGGGCACCAAGTAGGCGAACGTTTTTCCGGTTCCCGTTCCCGCTTCAACCACGAGCTGCGAACCATCTTGAATCGCTTGATGCACCGCCTCTGCCATATCTAACTGTGCTTGGCGAGGCTGAAAGCCTGGGATGGCCTTGCCCAAGGCGCCATCTTGAGTGAAGGTTTTTGCAATCATTCGACAATACGATAAGAGGGGTTGCTGGGGATTATGTCAGTTTTTTAAAAAGGGCGCGAATGTGTTTGGCGCCCTAAGTTGGTAGATAGCAAGTAGAGAGGTGACGAGTGGATTAGCGTTTGTTGAGGTAACGCGCTAACCACGCAGGACCGGAAAATCCAGTGTGCTGATCAAGCATGGCTCTGGCCGCTTCGCTTGGCGACGCTTTGCTTTCCCACATTTCTCCTAAAATTTGTTCATCAATTTCATGATCACCGAGCAGCGCATGAACACGCTCAGAATACAGTTTGCGGGCGAGGAGTTCTTTATCCATACATACCACCTTAAACAACTCTTTGAGAGTAGAATGAGTCAACCTTGAGCTTATTCGTATTGCCCGAACAGTGCGCCCTCATTTCACTGGCCTGCGACCTTCATTGACGATACAGAGAAGCAGATAATCAATTAACTCAGATTAATTGTTGAAACCAATCTGATATTAGTTTAATTGTAGCTTCAATATTGCGTGTGGCTTCACCGTTCGAAGCGGCGCAAAAATTTTACTTTTAAAAAAAAATAATTCTCGGAAGTATCGACTTAATGGAAAAGAAAACACTACTGACGCACTGTACAGACGCTGCGGGCCTGATTTCTAAAATCACTAACATCTGTTATAAGCATCAACTCAACATCATTCACAACAACGAATTTGTCGACAATACCAGCGGCCACTTCTTCATGCGTACCGAATTGGAAGGTTACTTCAACGACCAAACCTTGTTGGCCGATCTAGACCAAGCGCTACCTGCAGGCACGAAACGTAAATTGATTGGTTCTGAGCGCAAACGCATTGTCATTTTGGTCACCAAAGAAGCGCACTGCTTGGGTGATATTCTGATGAAAAATTACGATGGTAGCCTAGATGTTGAGATTGCGGCCGTGGTCGGTAACTACGACAACCTGCAAAGCCTGACAGAAAAGTTTGATATCCCTTACCACTGCATCTCTCACGAAGGGTTAAACCGTGAGGAGCATGAGCAGAAAATGCTGGAAGTGATTGAGCAGTATGAACCGCACTACTTAGTGCTCGCGAAATACATGCGCGTTCTTACTCCCTCTTTTGTCGAAAAGTACAACCATAAGATCATCAACATTCACCACAGCTTCTTGCCTGCGTTTATTGGCGCGAAACCATATCAGCAAGCGTATGAGCGCGGTGTCAAAATCATCGGAGCAACGGCGCATTTTGTCACCAACGACCTCGATGAAGGTCCGATCATTAAGCAGGACGTGATTCCAGTTGATCATAACTTCAACGCCCAAGATATGGCGCAAGCAGGTCGCGATGTGGAGAAAAACGTTCTCAGCAAAGCGCTAACCAAAGTCCTTAATGACCATGTGTTTGTCTACGGAAACAAGACAGTCATTTTGTAACGCTTTCTCAGTGGGAATAAAAAAACGCCAGATGGACTGACTCCATCTGGCGTTTTCTATTGAACACATTAGAGCTTAATCGCCAGCTCGACCCCTTGTTTAATTGCGCGCACCGCATCCAACTCACCGGCATAATCCGCGCCGCCAATCACATGCAGTTTGTCGCCAAACTTCTCCCACTCATTCTCAAACGGACGAACGGATTCTTGGCCCGCGCAGATGATCACTTTGTCGGCCTCGAGTAACTGCTTTTGTTCATCAATCGCAATGTGCAGGCCTTGGTCGTCAATCTTCTCGTAACTCACCCCACCGAGCAGGTGAACCCCACGTTTTTCCAGTGTGCGCTTATGAATCCAACCTGTGGTTTTTCCCGGACCTTTGCCGACACGCCCTTTACGACGTTGCAACACCCACACGGTTTTATCACTGAGCGAGTCTGGGTAAGGGAACAAGCCGCCCGGATGTGAAATCGCTTTGTCGATACCCCACTCATGCAGCCAATCGTCAAGATTGTGTCCTTGAGGCTCGGTGAGCATGGTGGCAACGTCGACGCCAATGCCGCCGGCTCCCACAATCGCCACCTTGTCGCCAACGTAGGTTTTTTCGCGGATTAGAGTTTGGTAATCCACCACTTTCTCTTGGTTCTCAATCCCCTCAATAGTCACTTTACGAGGTTCAACACCACTGGCCATGACCACTTCATCGTACTCCGCCAATAGATCGAAATTCGCTTCCGTCTCTAAATGGAGTTTGACGCCCGTTTCATCAATGCGGTTAGCAAAATAGCGGATGGTCTCACGAAACTCTTCCTTGCCCGGGATCTGCATGGCAAGACGGAACTGACCACCGATACGGTCACTGCGTTCAAACAAATCCACTTGATGGCCTCGCTCGGCCAAAGTCGTGGCACACGCCAGGCCAGCAGGACCTGCGCCCACCACGGCAATGTTTTTCGCCTTCTGCACCGGAGAAACAATCCACTCTTCCTCTCGACAGGCGAGCGGGTTGACTAAGCAGCTTGCACGTTTGCCTTTGAAGACGTTGTCCAGACAGGCTTGGTTACAACCGATGCAGGTGTTGATGAGCTTCGCCTTGTCCTGCTCGGCTTTGGCGACGAAATATGGGTCTGCTAAGAATGGACGCGCCATCGAGACCATATCCGCATGGCCACTCTCTAAGATTCGCTCCGCTTCATCGGGCATATTGATTCGGTTACACGTCACAATCGGCACATTGACATGCGGCTTCACTTTCTCGGTCACCCACGTAAACGCTCCTCGCGGGACTTGCGTCGCAATGGTTGGAATCCGCGCTTCGTGCCAGCCGATGCCGGTATTGATGATGGTGACCCCAGCCGCTTCTAGCGCTTTGGCAAGCATCACCACTTCATCAAATGTGCTGCCCTCTTCCACCAGATCCAGCATCGATAGGCGGAAAATGATAATGAACTCTTCGCCAACCGCTTTGCGAATGGCTTTGACGATCTCTAGGGGAAAACGCATACGATTTTCGTAACTACCACCCCAATCGTCGTAGCGCATATTGGTTCGTTTACAGATGAACTGGTTAATGAGATAACCTTCCGACCCCATCACTTCCACGCCATCATATCCTGCCAACTGAGCTAACTGCGCACTGTTTGCAAACGCATCGATGGTTTTCTTGATTTGACGAGCACTCATTTCACTTGGTGCAAAACGCGCAATGGGCGCTTTAATGGAAGAAGCACTTTGGGAGAAGGGGTGCATTGCATAGCGACCTGCGTGCAACAGTTGCAACGCAATCTTGCTGCCATGTTGGTGGACCGCTTCGGTCACGACCTTGTGTGCTTGTGCATGTTTCGGCTTACTGAATTCAGCCGAAAATGGATGAAGACGACCGCGCAAATTGGGCGAAAAGCCGCCCGTCACAATTAAACCGACACCGCCTTTGGCACGTTCAGCGTAGAAAGCGGCAAGTTTTCCAAGGCCTTCTTTCTGTTCTTCAAGGCCGGTGTGCATAGAGCCCATCAAGACACGGTTTCGAATCTGAGTAAAGCCGAGATCTAAGGGCTTGAGTAGGTTTGGGTACATGGCAGACATCACTATACTGTTTATTATTGTGGTCTGACCACGATATGAGCTTCTTTATAAAAAATCAAACAGGTGTTTACATTTTTGTAACACCGATCAATCTTACAGTTGTTCCACTCCACGAGTTTCAGTAGGATGGAGGGTGTCCGGACATCTAGGGTAACCCCATCACCTGCGTTGACGTCGCAGCGGAGATAGAATGAAAAAAATATTCAAAATCATAGGGATGATTTTCAAGGGAATGTGGAAACTGCTCACCTTCCTACGCATCGCCCTAACCAATCTGATCTTTTTGGCGAGCATCGCTGTTATCTACTTCCTCTACACCGCTACGGATGCCCCGCCGCCATCGGTGCCAAAAGAATCCGCACTCGTGCTTAACCTCTCTGGCCCGATTGTTGAGCAGCCTCGCTACATCAACGCGATGGACTCTTTGACCGGCTCCCTATTTGGCCAAGAGATGCCAAGAGAGAATGTCCTGTTTGAACTGGTGGACACCATTCGCCACGCCAAAGACGACAGCAGCATCAGCGGCCTAGTGCTCGCGCTGCGCGACATGCCGGAAACCAATCTCACGAAACTGCGTTACATCGCCAAAGCCTTGAATGAGTTTAAAGCATCGGGCAAGCCCATCTATGCGGTCGGGGACATCTACAACCAAAGCCAGTACTACCTCGCCAGCTACGCGGATAAGATTTATCTTGCTCCGGATGGCGCTGTGATGCTCAAAGGCTACAGCGCGTACTCGCTATACTACAAAACCTTGCTTGAAAAGCTGGATGTCAGCACGCACGTTTTCCGCGTTGGTAGCTATAAATCGGCTGTGGAACCGTTTCTGCGTGATGATATGTCCAATGAAGCGCGTGAATCCGCGTCACGTTGGCTTGGTCAACTGTGGGGCGCGTACGTTGACGATGTGGCGACCAACCGCCAAATCAGTGCAGAAAAACTCAATCCAGATATGGATAGCTTCCTAACACTGCTTGAGCAATACCAAGGTGATTTAGCGGCGCTATCTAAAGGATTAGGCTTGGTGGATCAACTAGCGACGCGCCAACAAGTGCGCAGCGAATTGATCGACGTGTTTGGCAGTGATGGTGACGATAGCTACAACTACATCACTTACTATGAATACTTACCGACCATGCGCATGCCGCTGAATCTTGCGCAAGATGATATCGCCGTCGTGGTGGCAAGCGGCGCGATCATGGATGGCTCACAGCCCCGTGGTACCGTCGGTGGCGACACCACTGCTGCCTTACTTCGTCAAGCGCGAAGCGATGACAAGGTGAAAGCGGTCGTGTTGCGCGTTGACAGCCCCGGAGGCAGCGCCTTCGCCTCAGAAGTGATTCGCAATGAAGTCGAAGCGCTGCGCGCGGCGGGCAAGCCTGTGGTGGTGTCGATGTCGAGCCTAGCGGCCTCTGGCGGTTACTGGATATCAATGAGCGCCGACAGCATTGTGGCGCAGCCAACGACGCTCACTGGGTCAATTGGTATCTTCAGTGTTATCACGACATTTGAAAAAGGGCTCAACAAACTCGGCATTTATACCGATGGCGTTGGCACATCACCGTTTTCTGATGTCGGTGTGACCACCGGTTTGTCAGACGGCGCCTCGCAAGCCATTCAGATGGGTATCGAGCATGGCTACCATCGCTTTGTCGGCTTGGTCAGCGACGCTCGAGATATTCCGCGCAAAGATATGGACGCGCTGGCACAAGGTCGCGTTTGGACGGGTCAAGACGCCCTAAACTTAGGCCTTATCGACAAAATTGGTGACTTTGACGATGCGATTGCACTCGCGGCTGAGCTTGCCAACATCGAGGACTACAACATTTACTGGGTTGAAGAGCCACTCTCGCCAGCGCAGCAGTTCTTGCAAGAGCTTATCAACCAAGTGGAAGTGCGCATTGGCTTAGACGTAAGCGCGCTGCTACCCGCCTCACTCTCTCCCGTAATTCATCAATTGAGTAGTGATGCCGACCTATTGCAAAGCTTCAATGATCCTAAAGGTCACTATGCGTTTTGCTTGAACTGCCAAGTGCAATAGGACAAGCACTCCTCTGACCTAGGGCATGACAGCGCCACTCACGCTGCCATGCCCTTTTTTCTGCGAGTAATTGATATATAATCGCGCACACTTCCCTACATACGGTTTCTGAGTCATGGCTAGAAAACATATCTACATCGCCTACACAGGCGGAACAATTGGCATGAAAAAGTCACACGATCACGGTTACGTGCCGGTGGCTGGATTTATGGAAAAACAGCTCGCAAGTATGCCGGAGTTCCACCGCCCAGAAATGCCTGAATACACCATTCACGAATACGACCCGCTGATTGATTCGTCCGACATGACCCCGGCCGACTGGCAACAAATTGCTGACGACATCCGTGATAACTACGACAAGTACGACGGTTTTGTCATTCTTCACGGCACCGACACCATGGCGTACACCGCCTCCGCGCTCTCCTTCATGCTGGAGAACTTAGGTAAACCCGTGATTGTGACAGGCTCACAAATTCCACTGGCAGAACTGCGCTCTGACGGCCAAGCGAATTTGCTCAATGCCCTGCACATCGCTGCCAATTACCCCATCAACGAAGTGACGCTGTTTTTTAACAACAAACTGATGCGCGGTAACCGAAGCACAAAATCTCATGCCGACGGTTTTAATGCTTTTACATCACCTAACTTACCTCCTCTGCTGGAAGCGGGCATTAATATTCAAGTGAGTAAAGATGTCACGGTAGGCCAAATGCCGTGTGGCGAGTTTAAAGTGCATGATATTACCCCTCAGCCGATTGGCGTCATTACCATGTACCCTGGCATCTCGCATGAAGTCATTCGCAACACCCTGCTACAACCTGTGAATGCGATGATTCTGCTGACTTTTGGTGTTGGCAACGCGCCGCAAAACCCACAGCTTCTGGCTCATCTTCAAGAGGCGTCTGAACGTGGTGTGATCGTCGTGAATTTAACCCAGTGTTTGGCGGGTAAAGTCAACATGGGCGGTTACGCAACAGGCTGCGCCTTGGCTGAAGCGGGCGTGATCAGCGGCTTTGATATGACGCGCGAAGCGGCGCTAGCCAAACTGCATTATTTGCTCAGCCAAAACCTCTCTTACGACGAGGTAAAAGTGCAAATGCAACAGGTGCTGCGCGGCGAAATGACGCTCTAGTCCGATGTGACTCAAAACGAATCATAAAAAGGGGCTGATGTACAACATCAGCCCCTTTTTATTTCAACGATGATGACACCGATAGGTCATTAACCGATGTGCGTCGCGCCGCCCATGTAAGGTTGCAGCACAGCAGGAATCTCAATACGGCCATCGGCTTGTTGGTTGTTCTCAAGAATCGCCACCATAGTACGCCCCACTGCGAGGCCAGAGCCATTAAGTGTGTGGACCAACTCAGGCTTCTTCTCGCCTTTACGACGGAAACGCGCCTGCATACGACGAGCTTGGAAGTCCCACATGTTTGAACAAGATGAAATCTCACGGTAGGTCTGCTGCGCCGGTACCCAGACTTCCAAATCGTAAGTCTTACGCGCACCAAAGCCCATGTCACCGGTACATAGCACTACTTTACGGTAAGGAAGTTCAAGCAGTTGCAGGACTTTCTCAGCATGACCCGTTAGCTCTTCCAGTGCATCCATTGAATCTTCTGGTTTGGTGATTTGAACCAGCTCAACTTTGTCAAATTGGTGCATACGAATCAAACCACGCGTATCACGACCGTACGATCCCGCTTCAGAGCGGAAACAAGGGGTGTGAGCCGTCATCTTTAGAGGCAAATCCGCTTCATCAGAGATGGTGTCACGCACCATGTTGGTCACTGGCACTTCTGCGGTAGGAATCAATGAAAGACGACGCAGCTCTTCGTCGCTGGCTTTCTCTTCAAGCGGCTCGGTATGGAACAAGTCTTTACCAAACTTAGGTAGTTGTCCTGTGCCAAACAAGCTGTCAGAGTTAACAAGGTACGGCACGTACATTTCCGTGTAGCCGTGCTGCTCGGTGTGCAAGTCCAGCATGAACTGTGCGATCGCACGGTGAAGGCGAGCAAACTGACCTTTCATGACAATAAAGCGCGCGCCGGTGATCTTGGTGGCGCTAGCAAAATCAAGACCGCCTGCAATCTCACCTAAATCGACGTGATCTTTCACTTCGAAGTCGTAAGTTTTAGGTTCACCCCAACGTGAGATTTCCACGTTGTCGTTTTCGTCTTTACCGTCTGGCACATCCTCTGCAGGCAAGTTAGGCACAGATAACGTAATGTCATCGAGCTTAGCCATTATCACGTCCAGTTCCGCTTTTTTCGCGTCAAGATCGCTACCAAGAGAACCGATTTGCTTTTTGATCTCTTCTGCGCCGGCTTTGTCACCTTTCGCCATCAATTGACCGATCTGCTTGGAGATGGAGTTACGAGTGGATTGTAAATTTTCAACTTCGACTTGAATCGACTTGCGTTGCTCTTCAAGTGTGCGGATTGTCTCAACGTCAAGGTTAAAGCCTCGGCGCGCTAGTTTTGCAGCTGTGTCATCCAGCTCTGTACGAAGTAATTTAGAATCCAGCATTGTTAACCCTATGCTTATCAATAATGTGCTTAAAGAATGTGCGTTTCTGATTTTGGCCTGCCACTGTGGTGCTTGGCCAAAACCACAACCGAATAAATGTATCTAAAATAGGCGCTTATTCATAGCGCTTTTGTGGGCTTTTTGCGTCTAAACTAGCCAAGTAATCTAACTTTTCGCCAATTTTCGTTTCTAAGCCACGATTGGTCGGCTGATAGTATCGCGTTTCACTCATTTCTGGTGGCAAGTAGCGCTCGCCTGCGGCGTAGGCACCTGGCTCATCATGCGCGTAGCGATACTCCGCGCCGTAACCCAAGTCTTTCATCAAGCTAGTGGGCGCATTGCGTAAATGGACAGGCACTTCGTACTCAGGCAGATTGTGTGCATCTGCCAAAGCTTGTTTCCAGGCACTATAAACCGCGTTGCTCTTTGGCGCACATGCGAGGTAGACCACCGCTTGCGCGATCGCTCGCTCACCTTCGGCCGGCCCGACTCTGGTAAAGCAATCCCAAGCCGATAGCGCCACTTGCATGGCTCTTGGATCCGCATTACCAATATCTTCCGACGCAATCGCCAACAGGCGTCTTGCGATATAAAGAGGATCGCACCCTGCGGCAATCATTCTCGCCGACCAATAGAGCGCAGCGTCGGGGTTAGACCCACGGATGGATTTATGCACCGCAGAAATCAGGTCGTACCATATATCGCCTTTGTTATCAAAACGGGAGACTTTTTCACCTGCGACTTCGGCAAGCAGCGGTAAGGTAATGGCTTTGCGCCCCTGCGCATCATCTTGAGCCATGTCGTACAACAGCTCGAGATAATTGAGTGACATTCGTGCATCACCATTTACTAGCTCAGAAAGCCGCTCTAACACACCCTCGCCAAAGTCCGCGTCAACATGGCCGAGTCCGCGCTCGGTATCGTTAATCGCTTGATCAAGCGCTTGGCGGATTTCCGCTTGAGAAAGCGAAGTCAGTTTGTACACGCGAGCTCGTGATAACAGCGCATTATTAAGCTCAAACGAAGGGTTTTCTGTCGTAGCACCAATAAATGTGACAGTGCCATCTTCAATATGTGGCAGAAAAGCGTCTTGTTGTGATTTGTTAAAACGGTGCACCTCATCCACAAATAGGATGGTGCGTCTACCTGTCAGTTTGTTTTCACGTGCTTTTTCAATCGCAGCGCGAATCTCTTTCACCCCAGAGGTAACGGCCGAGACTCGCTCCACTTCAGCATTGGCGTAATTCGCGGCCACTTCCGCTAAGGTGGTTTTACCGGTGCCCGGTGGCCCCCATAAAATCATAGAGTGAATGTGACCAGCCTCCAATGCACGGCGCAGCGGTTTACCTTCACCGAGAATATGTTGCTGGCCGATGTATTGCTCCACCGTTTGCGGGCGCATTCGAGCGGCAAGAGGACGAAAATCTTCGTCCCCTAAAAAGTCTAACGAGTAATTACTCACCATTAGTTCCTTTGATCGTCCACTTCCACACCCTCAGGGATTTGGAACGTGAACTTATCGGCCGACGGCTTGCCAAGGCGGATATCATCAAAGACAAAGTTGCTGGTTTGCCCATCTTGCTCCACCACGCTAAACCCTTTGACCGCACCTTTCGAGTTAATTTCTAAGCGAAACTGACCTTGGTTTGAATCCACAGCAGTCGGAATAAGGGTAAACTGGTCGCCCTCTTGACTGACACGATAGTTATCCCAATCACTGGCACGATTACGGGTAAGCAACACGAAAGGTGTCTGCTCCGTCGCTTGCTCTTGCGAATAAATGCTCACCTGCTCGATAAACGGGCTGTAGTACCACAAGCTCTCCCCGTCGGAGATCAATAAGTTTTCATCGGGTAACGTCGTTTCCCAACGAAAGAGGCTGGGTCTCGAAATATCGACTGTACCCTCTCCTTGCATTACGACGTCGCCCTCTGGGCTGACCACTTTTTGACTGAAATTGGCACTGAAGCCTTCGGTTTTTTGTAGGCGCGCGTTGAGCTCATCTTTCGGCGCAGCAAGGACAGAACAACTCATCAAAAATAGAGCGGCTAATTTTTTCATTTAGGTTCCTTTTTTACACGTAGACCCAGTCATTCGACCTACATCTCGGTATTTTGTTCTATTGACCACAGCACTGTTTGAATTTTCGGCCGCTTTCACACGGACAAGGATCGTTTCTACCGATCGATTTGTAAGGATTGACGCTTTGCGCTTTCGCTCCGACTAATTGCTCGTCGGCCGCTTGTGCCACTTCGATCAGCATCAGATCTAATTGGTCAACCAAATCCTCTAACGCTGGCGGCGTATCGATGCCCGCTTCACGCATTTGCTGTTGGGTTTGTTCTTGATCAATGGCCAGCATCATGGTGGTCAACAGTGCCTGTAACATGCGCTCCGTACCATCACTCAAGGTCAGGCCTTGCCACTGGGTTTCAATCGTCGGCCACAAGGTCATGAAGCCTTCTGCCACATCGGCCAACTGCTCATCTCGCGGCTCAGCCAGCAACGCAAGCAGTGAGTAATCATTACGTTTGATCGCACTGTACTGCGCGGTGATATGTGACTCGATAAGATTCGCATCAACCTGATCAGACAAGAGCTCACCCACCCACTGCTGCGGGGCAAGTGGCTTGGTCGCTAGGTTAGCGGCCAAGGTAAGTCCTTCAAAAAACAAAGGCGATTCTTCACAGGTGGCGGGGTCAAGGATTAACAATTGATAGGTCATCTAGCTTCTTTTGGATTGGGAGAAACCGTCGCATTATACCCCTAGCTAGTGACAATCGAAAGCGAACCCACTAGAATCACGCCTCCCGCAAAGAGGTGAGTGTTATGCGCGTTGTTCTTGGCCCGATGGAGGGCGTCCTTGACCATTTAATGAGAGAAATTCTCACAGATATTAATGATTACGATCTGTGCGTCACCGAGTTTGTCCGTGTCGTGGACCAATTACTGCCAGAACACGTTTTTCATCGTCTTTGTCCAGAATTACAGCAAGGCTCTCAAACCAAATCAGGCGTGCCTGTTCATGTCCAACTGCTTGGTCAAGATCCGCATTGGATGGCGGAAAATGCCCTGCGCGCAGTAGAGTTGGGTGCAAGAGGGATTGACCTTAACTTTGGTTGCCCGGCCAAACTTGTGAATAAAAGTAAAGGTGGCGCCGCCTTATTGCAGCATCCTGAATTGATTCACAATGTCGTCAAAGCCTGCCGCGACGCAGTGGATGCGCGCGTTCCTGTCAGCGCTAAAATCCGTTTAGGTTGGGAGAACCCGGAAGATTGCTTCGAGATTGTTGATGCCATTCAATCGGCCAACGCCGATGAGCTCACTGTGCATGCGCGCACCAAAACGGGCGGCTACAAAGCGAGTGAAATTAAGTGGGAGTACATTGACCAGATTCGACAACGTTTTTCTATCCCACTGATCGCCAACGGCGAGATCTGGAACTATCAAGATGGGCAAGCGTGTATCGAGACGACTGGAGTCGACTCACTCATGGTTTGCCGAGGCGCCTTCAACGTGCCCAATCTTGGCAACGTGGTCAAACACAATCACGCCCCAATGCCTTGGGAAGACGTCGTCAAGCTGCTACTGGTCTATTCGCAGTATGAGATGAAAGGCGATAAAGGGCTCTACTACCCGAACCGCGTGAAGCAGTGGTTCTCCTATTTGCGTCAGCAATACCCGCAAGCTGATGCTCTGTTTCGCGAAATTCGAACCTTCAACAAAGCTCAGCCTATCGTTGATCATATTGAGCGTTATCAAGCAACGCTGTTAGAAAATGCATCCTAGAGAAACACTCTCTAGGATGCATGCCGTTAATTGAGCAGTAGACTGTCGTCGGCCAACTCTTCGCCCCGTACTTTGGTGAACATCTCGAGCAAATCAGGCACTGTCATGCCCGCTCGTTGCTGACCTTGAACATCGAGTACAATTTCACCTTGGTGGAGCATCACAGTGCGATCGCCACACGCAAGTGCATCTTTCATCGAATGCGTTACCATCATGACGGTCAAGTTGAACTCGCTGACAATGGTTTTGGTCAAATCAATAATGAACGCGGCCATACGTGGGTCCAGCGCGGCGGTGTGCTCATCAAGCAAGAGTAACTTGCTGTCCGATAAAGTGGCCATCACCAAGCTGACTGCTTGCCGCTGCCCGCCAGACAAAAGACCAATGTTATCACCCAAACGGTCTTCCAACCCTAAGCCCAAAATGCTGATGCGCTCTTGAAACAGACGACGCCGTTTGCTCGACAAGGAGAGACTCCAACCGCGCTTTTTGCCTCGCATATAGGCCAGCGCCATGTTCTCTTCAATGGTGAGCTCACCACAAGTGCCTGCCAACGGGTCTTGGAACACGCGCGCACATTGACTGGCGCGCTGGGAAACCGTTTGTCTTGTCACATCCAGTTCATCAATCACTACTTGTCCACCCACCATAGGTGTTTCACCGGTGACGGCACCAAGCAGCGTCGATTTACCCGCACCGTTTGAGCCGATCACGGTTAAAAACTGATGCTGAGGTACCTCAAGATCGACACCTCTTAGCGCGCGATTTTCCAAAATGGTCCCTGGGTTAAAGGTGACTTGAATATCTTTTAGCCGAATCATGCGACGCCTCCATTGCTATCGTTTTGCTTTGACGCCCGTGGTGCCTCGGCAGGACTAGGCTTTTTTGCCTTTATGTTGCCTTTCAACTTCGGTGCAATCAGTGCTAGCGCAACCAATACTGCTGTCACTAAGTTAAGATCAGAAGCTTGTAAACCGAACATGCCAGAGCTGAGCGCAAAGGCGACAGCCAAACGGTAGAGCACAGAGCCGACGATCACCGCTACCACCGCGACCCAAATTCGTCGACCCGGGATCAAAGTTTGACCAAGAATCACCGCCGCGAGACCGACAACGATCGTGCCGACCCCGGAGGTGACGTCGGCAAAGCTGTTGGTCTGCGCAAACAAGGCCCCCGCGAAACCCACGAATCCATTGGATAGAGCAAGGCCAAAATAGGTGTAAAAGGAGGTGCTTGCACCTTGTGCTGAGACCATGCGCGCATTCACACCCGTCGCTCTCAGCCCTAAACCGAAATCACTGTTGAGGAGTCGAATGACGAACCATGCGGATAACAGCACCAACACGCCCACTAACAGCGGTCGAACCAACATGGGATCGCCCATCGTTTCGAACGGTGTCAGAATGGTATCTTCACCCAACAACGCCATGTTAGGGCGACCCATGATGCGAATATTGATCGAAAATGCGGCGATCATGGTGAGTATCGACGCCAACAGATGCAAGATGCCACAGCGCACGGCAAGAAAGGCCGTGACCCACCCTGTCATCGCTCCGGCAACAATAGCCATAAAGGTTGCAACCCAAGGGTTAATGCCCGCAACTATCGCAGTCGCCGCCACGGCGGCTCCCATAGGAAAGCTACCATCAACACTTAGGTCAGGAAAATCAAGTACACGAAAGGTAAGGTACACGCCAAGTGCCACAAGGCCGTAGATCAATCCAATCTCAAGTGCACCAAAAAAAGCGAAAGCAGACATAAAAACTCCCTTTTCTGCTAATACTCTCCGTTTTTCAGGTGAGAGGTGAGGGAGAACGGGCCTCCCTCGTCAGTGAATTACTTCACGCTTGTCGCTCGTTCAATCACGGCGCTAGGAATCGTGACGCCGAGTTTATCAGCCGCCGTTTTGTTAACCACGAGGTCAGAGCCTTTCGCCACTTTGACATCCAATGTCCCTGGCTCAGCGCCTTCTAGAATCGCGGCAACATAATCGGCAGTTTGCACGCCGACTTGGTAGTAATCAAACCCCAAGCTTGCAATCGCACCTTTTTCTACATAGGAAGTTGCTCCGCCTAACACGGGTGTTTTCGCTTGGTTTGCCGCCACGATCATACCTTCGATCGCGCTGGCAACGGTGTTATCGGTCGGTGCGTAAATTACGTCAGATTTGGCCGCAATGGCTTGTGTCGCTGACTGAACGTCTGCACTTTTCAGCGCCGTCGCTTCGACCACCGTTAGGCCTTTTTCCGCAGCGGCCTCTTTTAACAGCTCGACTAACGTCACCGCATTGGCTTCACCTGGGTTAAACACCACACCAATAGACTTGGCTTCAGGTAAGATCTCTTGGATAAGCTCAACATGCTGCTTGACAGGCGAGAGGTCAGAAAGACCGGTGACATTCTTGCCCGGTTGTTCCAGTTGCTTAACCAGTTTCGCGCCCACTGGATCCGTGACCGCCGTAAATACCACTGGAATGTTACGCGTTGCCGACACCAAGGCTTGCGCCGTCGGCGTTGCAATGCCTACCAATACATCTGGGTTTTCACCAACAAACTGACGAGCGATCTGAACGGCAATCGCTGGGTTACCTTGTGCGGTTTTATAATCAAATTCTAGGTTTTCGCCCTGTTTGTACCCTTTCGCTGCCAAACCATCTAATAGACCTTGACGAGTCGCATCAAGCGCTGGGTGTTCAACGATCTGTGAAACAGCAACCGTAGCAGTTTTCGCTGCAATAGAGGTCGCATTAAGAAGCGCCGCACTGGCCAGTACTGCGGTGGCAAAGATTTTACCTGCTTTCATCTTAACTCCTTGATATAAGCAATAACGATGTTGTGTTTGTAATTAATGAGGGTGTGCTTGTAATAGTTATACCCATGCTTCATGTATGAGCATGGTATTCATTATTACCAACAAGGTGATGAAAAAGGAAGCAACTTTTAACAGTGCAGTAACAAAAAAGAGAGGCGGGTAGACTTCAGTCACGACTGACGTTCAGCATGGATTAAAATGTTGCGCGGCGTGGTTTCTCTCGAACAAAATTCGCCTACGTAGACGCGGTATCCGTTCTGCTCTAGGTAGAGCGCTTTGTCCATCACTAGCCACAGTTCAAGCACACGGCGAAAAACTTGCTGACAAAGACTCAATCGCTCCATCTGCCAATAACGCCTCATCCCCTGCTGTTCATAGTCAGCAAAGTCAACGCTCGGTAATTCTATCCCCTTTTGTTGACATGCCCAGTGACAAAACGACTCAAAGCCTTCGGATAACTGTGATTTTTTCACACTGGGGATCGGCTCATAGTGACGATAACCCAATGTTTGACGAAACAGACAATCGAGCCCTAGTCGATACCTCATTTCCAGTTGGCGATGGCGTTTGACTCGCTCGCCGCCAGTCACGGTTTCTTGTAGCGGGATCCGCAGTTCTTGCTGGGTTAATCCAAGGCTTGATGCCTTTCCTTGAGCCGAGAGAGTTTGATAGGTCTCATCTTCGATTAAATGATAACAGCAGGGTGATAAGGTCACAGCGGGCAGCTTTGCGGCAATGGACTTGTGCATGAGTGAAACGTGTAAATCACCACAAGCGTGAAGCGCCACCGCGTGTTGATTAGGCTTTAGTACCGATTGGCTTTCGTTGCTCAATGCATCGCCTTGAACAAACGTCATCGTCAAGCCCATCTGATCCGCTTCCGCTTGCCCAGATAAACAGAGAGCCGCTTGGTACTCGAAACTGGTGACGTTTTGCTGAGAGTGACTCGCCAAGATACGGCCGAGATAACCTTTACCCGAACACCACTCCAACCACTCATCGCCTTTGTGATGCGCCAGCGCTGCGCTGCCCACTAAGGTGATCTGTCGAAGTTTTCTGCCGGGGATCCCTTTGTCTAATCCGCGAGGCAGTGACACGCTCTCAACGTCTGTCGATAGATGGCTCGCGGTCGGTAGTGAATAAGGCGATAAATCGGTAAGCGCTTTGATACTGCCTAGCTCAGGAAAATGTGGCGTCATCGCGGCGAGCAGCGCATCGGTATCCGATTTGTACTGCTCAGTCTCCTCATCCGACAAGGCATTTAACCAATGGCAAAGATCGGGGTTGATCGCTTGCCAAGGCAGAGAAGAGGCGCTGCTCGCGAGAAAAGGCTCAAAACGCCAATAGACTTGATGTTGGCGTAAATAGTCATCCAGCGCTTGGAAGTGCCTCACGATCATCGCACTGGCAGTTCGATGTCTTTAAACATCTCTTCAATTTCGGCGTTGGATTTTAACGTCAGAGCTTGCTCAACCACAGGGCGAGTCAAGTGTGGCGCAAAGCGCTCCATAAAATCAAACATGTAAGAGCGCAAGAAGGTACCACGACGGAACCCGATACTGGTGGTGCTGGCGCCAAAGATGTGGCTTGCATCGATGGAAACCAAATCGGTATCCTGAGTTTTATCAATCGCCATGCTGGCAATCACGCCGACTCCCATGCCCATTTTTACATAGGTTTTAATCACATCTGCATCGGTCGCAGTGAACACGACTCTTGGCGTTAAACCAACCTTATTAAAGGCCGTGTCGAGCTCAGAGCGGCCTGTGAAGCCGAAGACGTAAGTCACCAGAGGGTATGAGGCAAGATCTTGAATGGTCACCTGAGCTTTCTGCGCCAATGGGTGATTTTTAGGTACCACAATAGAGCGATTCCAGTGGTAACACGGCAACATGATGGCATCTTGGTAAAGGTGCAGTGCTTCCGTCGCAATGGCAAAGTTGGCAGTGCCTTTCGCAATCGCTTCTGACATTTGCGAAGGGGTGCCTTGGTGCATGTGAAGGGAGACTTTAGGGTATCGCGCCGTAAACCCTTTGATCACATCCGGCAAGGCATAACGCGCTTGGGTATGGGTCGTTGAGATATTGAGCGTGCCCATCTCCGGGTGAGTGTGCTCACCGGCGACCGCTTTGATGCTCTCAACACGCGCGAGGATCTCTTGAGAAATACGAATGATGTCTTGGCCCGCGCCCGTTACCTGGGTAAGGTGTTTGCCGCTGCGCTCGAATATTTGAATGCCGAGCTCATCTTCAAGTAATCGTACTTGTTTGCTGATGCCAGGCTGCGATGTATAAAGACTTTCCGCCGTCGCGGAGACATTCAAATTGTGATTGACCACCTCAACAATGTACTTCAATTGTTGTAATTTCATTCTCGACCTCGTAATCCCTTACCTACGCACGGCAAGTGCCAACATATTTTATAATATTTAGTTATAACGCCTCTAGGCTTAAAATAATAGTCCTATGCTTTAAATGCGACGCAAAAGCATAACCAAATTGGACTCAAGCGGATGTTTTGCAAGCAGAGGCGCAGATTTGCTCAGCAGTTGATGTTTTTCATTACTTTAAATAATCTGTTGAGTAATAATATAAAAAAGTGTCTAGCGGCGATGGATCATGTATCCTTAACTGCTAACCATGACGGAACATAAGATACGGAATTTATGAATATTGGTTTAATCATAGCGCTCGTTGCCATCTTGTTGGTTCTCGTTCTTGGCTACAACATTATGCTTCAGTATAAAGTGAAAGTTGAAACGGCCAAGAAACAAGAAAGCTCACGTTACCTGCAAATCATTGATGCAACAGAAGAACTTATCGGTCACGCGCACCACCTTCCTTATAGTAAAGAGCTACTCGTTTGCTTAAACAATCGTATCTTAGATTCATTGCAAAGCATGTATGAACTGGATCCGAAGAACAAACAATTGGAACAGCGTGTTGAATCCGTCAAACAACAAATTGCTCAATTGAAAAATAGTGAGTCAGGTGAGAGTACCGCTTTCAAGGTGCCGACCAGTGACAAACAAGCCATTGTGATGCTTAAGCTGGTGAAACGTCTTCGTGATACCGTTCGCAGCGAACATAACAAAGGACGCCTAGACACTCAGACTTTTGTCACTGAGAACGCGCGTCTGGAAACCATTCAGATTCGCATTAATATCGAAAATGTTATCAAACGTTCCAACGATGCGATCGTACGTGGCCAACCAGGTACCGCGATTCAACTGCTACGCAAAGGCTTAGATGCATTAAGCACAAAAAATGACGCTTACTCCAACCAAGCGAGAGAAAAGCTGCAAGAGATGTATGATCAGCTTGAGCAGAAACGTCAATCGCGCAACGCGGAAGAGTTACACCAAATCGAAGAGAAAGAACGTCAAGACGATATGGACGTGCTCTTTGGTGCCAAGAAAAAATGGTAATATAATCAGTTATCACCCTTTTCAAAGGTCGCGATTGCGACCTTTTCTATTTAAACAGAAACCCCATGTCAGATTTAGCTCAATACCAGGATTTACTCTCTCCCATCCATCAATTTCTTCATTGTCACACCCCAGAGGAGTGGGTCAACGAAGCGAGTAAACCAGAGAACCTGAAAACCGTGTTGATCGACCACTTGCTTTGCGAGCTAAAGGCAGGCCAATCTGCGATGTACTTAATTCGCAAGTATGCGGTTGATCCATCGAGTGCGACAGCGTTACTTGAATGGTTCAAGCCCTATGAAGATTTCGCCTATCGTCAAACGGGTAACCTAGAGACACTGAAAGGCAAAAGCAACATTACTAAATCAATCATGGCGAAATCGGATTCAGCCTACAGCCAAGCGCTGATCGATAAGATGGTGTTACTGATCAAAGAAGAGTTGCACCACTTCTATCAGGTGCTGGAAATCATGGAACAACGAGGAATCACGTACGAGCCGATTCCTGCCAGCCGATACGCAAAAGGCCTTATATCAGAGATGGCAACGCATGAGCCGCAAACACTGATCGATAAATTGATCATTGGCGCCTATATCGAGGCGAGATCGTGCGAACGTTTTGCCAAACTGGCGCCATTAATGGATGAAGATATTGGTAAGTTTTATATTTCCCTGCTCCGCTCAGAAGCGCGTCATTATCAAGACTATCTCGTGCTCGCTGAGGAGATCGCAGGCAAAGACATCTCAGATCGCATTCACTATTTTGGTCAGAAAGAAGCCTCGCTTATTTCATCACCCGATGCTGATTTTAAGTTCCACAGTGGCGTACCACTTTGCGCCGAATAACCCCAAGAACGCACAAGGCCAGCAATTTGCTGGCCTTGTTGGTCATACACTATGATTTAAGCCAATGTGGCGTTGATCTCTGCCAACACCGCCGCAGGGTCGCTCGCCTGCGTGATAGGGCGACCAATCACCAGATAATCTGACCCTGCTTGAATGGCATCAACAGGCGTCATAATACGCTTCTGATCCCCCACTGCTGCGCCCGCTGGTCGAATACCTGGTGTGACCAATTTAAAGTCACGACCCAACTCACTCTTAAGCATGCTCGCTTCTTGCGCCGAACAAACAACACCGTCCAGCCCAGAATTTTTAGTGAGCGTTGCAAGGCGTACCACTTGCTCTTTAGGCGCGACATCCAATCCAATGCCCGCGAGATCCTGCTGCTCCATACTCGTTAGTACAGTAACTCCGATGAGCAGCGGGCGATCTTTGCCATAAGGCTCCAGTATCTCGCGTGATGCCGTCATCATGCGTTCACCGCCACTGGCGTGAACATTGACCATCCATACCCCCATCTCAGCAGCAGCGCGAACGGCCTTGGAGCAGGTGTTCGGAATGTCGTGAAACTTGAGGTCGAGAAAAACAGAAAAGCCGCGCTTGTGCAGCTCGTTGACGAAATTGGGACCAAAGAGAGTAAACATCTCTTTACCAACTTTGAGTCGGCAAGACGCTGGGTCGATTTTATCAACAAAAGTCAGTGCGTCAGCTTGGTTGTCATAATCCAGCGCAACTATCACTTTTTGGTCGATCATTTCATCTCCTAATGTATCTATAAGTCGAAAAAAAGCAGCGGGATCGCCGCTGCATTTATAAATTTATGGCTATTCGCCATCCAATCCTCGAATGGGCTTAATCGTGCCCCACCCTTTGCATGATGGACAATGCCAATAGAGGGAATGGGTTGAAAATCCGCATTTACGGCAACGATAGTGAGGCTTCACTTTTAACTGTTCACCCACCAACTTTTGCAGCGTTGCCAAGCTCGCTTTCGCGCGGCCCTCTTCTGCCTCCGCTAGATGATAATCCATCAAGCGATAAAAACCTTTCATTGTTGGGTTTTTAACCAGCTGCCTTGTGAGCAATTCTTGTGCAGCTCCTGCGCCTTCATGCTTGGCCACCAACTGAGCCAGCATCAATTCCGCTGACACACCCGCTTTGTTGGTGATACAACGGCGCAAAAAATCCAATAGCGCTTCTTGATCACCAATGTGGTGATAGCACTCCGCCAACGTCGGCAACACTTCACTGACAAAGTCACTGTCTTGTTCAAGCACTTGTTCAAGGTAGTGAATGGTTTCAGCGTAATTTTCAGCATCAAGAAATAGACGTCCGAGCGCCAAAGAGGCTCGTACGCATTTGGGGTCTTCAGATAAAGCGCGCTTATAATGTTGCGTGGCTTTGTCGATGTTCCCCTCAAGCTTTTCTTGCGCTGCAAGCTCACACCAAAAATGCGCGATGCTACTGCGCATGCGCTTACGCCCCATCTTAACGAGAAGCGTGGCGTATTCTATTGCTTTGCCCCACTCTCGTGTTTGCTGATAAATCGCGACCAGTTGGCCTAATGCCGCTTCTCTGTGATCGGGCTCGTCCACGAGTTGTTCAAAAATCTTTTCCGCTCTATCGAGAAAACCCGACGCCATGTAATCTTTGGCCAACTGCTGCAACGCAATATTTTTCTGGTCGATGGTTAGGCCTGAACGTGAGATAAGATTTTGGTGAATACGAATCGCTCTGTCCACCTCACCACGAGAGCGGAAGAGATTACCTAATGCTAAATGGGTATCTATGGTTTCATTATCGACTTGGAGCAGTTCGATAAAGTGGTCGACCGCCTTATCGGACTGATCGGACAGCAACAAGTTTAGACCCGTCACGTACTGACGGGAAATCTGATTGGACTGTTTCTGCTTGTCTTGCTGGGCACTACGGTTACCCATATACCAACCGTAAGCGGCGGCAATTGGCAATAACAAGAAGAGTATTTCTAACATCGAGTGAAGAGCCTACCTAACGACTAAGTGTATTATGCGTTTGACTGCTCTGGTGTCGATTCAGCCGGAGAGAGTTTCTTGACCTGGCGTTTGAGTTTACGAACTTCAAGCTGAGAGCGTAAATGTAAACTGCCAAAGATGACCCAAGCAATCACAAAGCCAACGACAAATACCACGCCAAGTAGGGTTGAAAGATGGAATTCACCTTGAGCTAATAAGTAATTGAAGTTCACAACCTCTTGGTTTTGCGAACCTAATGCCAGCGCGACAAGAAACAGAGCCAGTACGATAACAATTTTTATAATTTTCATCTTCTATCACCTGAATGGACAAACGCTGCTACGATTATGCAGTAAAACCACTGAACAAACCATGGTTATCTCGGGTTTTCATTTTATAAAAAAACGGCATACCTAATGTATGCCGTTTTTTTATACTGCCTTCATCCGCTATGAATAAGGCAGTGAAAATCTATCCAATATTTACGCGTTCACGTAATTCTTTGCCCGGTTTAAAGTGGGGAACATACTTACCTTCGAGTTCCACTTTATCGCCTGTCTTTGGATTGCGACCCACACGAGGCTCACGGTAGTGCAAAGAAAAACTGCCAAAACCACGAATTTCAATGCGGTCACCACTTTCCAGTGTTGACGCCATGTGCTCGAGAATATCTTTTACCGCATCTTCAATTTCTTTTGCTGAAAGATGGGTCTGTTCAGCACAGAGTCTTTCTATCAATTCAGACTTAGTCATAGTATCCCTCGTAGAGTAATTTATCATTTATTATAGTTACTAATAGTAGTTCCAACAAACACTTGCTATCAATTTTAGACAAGATTTCATCAGTTTGTGTAGTCTTCGCGACAATTTCGTACGATTTCTACGAATTGGACACTAGGTCACTGATAGGCAATAAAAAAGGAGCCTTTCGGCTCCTTTTTCTAACTATCGACGAAATTACTCGCCTTTAGCTGCTTTGAAAGCGTCAGCCATAGCGTTACCGAATGAAGCATCGTCTGCTTTGTTCAGTGTAGCCATTGCTTCTTGCTCTTCAGCTTCGTCTTTCGCTTTGATAGACAAGTTGATTACGCGGTTCTTACGGTCAACGCCAGTAAATTTCGCTTCAACAGTGTCACCAGCGCTTAGGATTAGAGAAGCGTCTTCTACGCGGTCACGAGAAACTTCAGATGCGCGGATGTAACCTTCTACGCCTTCTTCAAGCTCGATAGTTGCACCTTTAGCGTCTACTGCAGTTACAGTACCGTTAACTAGAACGCCTTTCTTCTTCTCTGCAACGTAAGCATTGAATGGGTCATTTTCCATTTGCTTAACGCCTAGAGAGATACGCTCACGCTCTGCGTCTACTGCTAGAACAACTGCAGAGATCTCGTCGCCTTTCTTGTACTCACGAACCGCTTCTTCACCAGCAACGTTCCAAGAGATATCAGACAGGTGAACTAGACCGTCGATGCCGCCTTCAAGACCGATGAAGATACCGAAGTCAGTGATAGACTTGATCTTACCAGTTACTTTGTCGCCTTTAGCTTGCGCTTCAGCGAAAGACTGCCAAGGGTTAGCTTTACACTGTTTCAGACCTAGAGAGATACGACGACGTTCTTCGTCGATTTCAAGAACCATAACCTCAACTTCGTCGCCAACATTAACAACTTTAGATGGGTGGATGTTCTTGTTAGTCCAATCCATTTCAGAAACGTGTACTAGACCTTCAACGCCTTCTTCGATTTCAACGAAACAGCCGTAGTCAGTTAGGTTAGTTACGCGACCAGATAGTTTGTGACCTTCTGGGTAACGCTTAGCGATTGCTACCCATGGATCTTCGCCTAGCTGCTTAAGACCTAGTGATACGCGAGTACGCTCACGATCGAACTTAAGAACTTTAACTTGGATCTCGTCACCAACGTTTACGATCTCAGAAGGGTGCTTAACGCGCTTCCAAGCCATGTCAGTGATGTGTAGTAGGCCGTCAACGCCGCCTAGGTCTACGAATGCACCGTAGTCAGTAAGGTTCTTAACGATACCTTTAACTTCTGCGCCTTCTTGTAGAGTTTCTAGAAGCTCATCACGCTCAACGCTGTTCTCAGACTCGATTACCGCACGGCGAGAAACAACAACGTTGTTACGCTTCTGGTCAAGCTTGATAACTTTGAACTCTAGCTCTTTGTTTTCTAGGTGAGCAGTGTCACGGATAGGACGTACGTCTACTAGAGAACCTGGAAGGAAAGCACGGATACCGTTGAGTTCAACAGTGAAACCGCCTTTAACTTTACCGTTGATGATACCAACAACAGTTTCAGCTTCTTCGTAAGCTTTCTCAAGTACGATCCAAGCTTCGTGACGCTTCGCTTTCTCGCGAGAAAGTTGAGTTTCACCGAAACCATCTTCAACAGCGTCTAGCGCTACGTCTACTTCAGCACCCACTTCAACTTCAAGTTCGCCAGCAGCGTTCTTGAACTGTTCAGCAGGGATAGCAGACTCAGACTTAAGACCAGCGTCAACAAGAACGAAACCGTTCTCGATAGCTACTACAGTACCTTTAACGATGCTGCCTTGTTGGAATTCTGTTTCGTTTAGAAACTCTTCAAAGAGTTGAGCAAAAGATTCAGTCATTTAGTTAATCTTCAATAAATTAAACGTCCACGGGTGTCCTACCACATGGGGTTATTAAATTCGCCAGTCATCATCCATGCGACCAACGCTCTTACCTAGCCGCCTAAGCGACTAGCTTCGATTCGATATATTGTAGTGCCTTTTCTACCACTTCGTCGATACTCATCGAGGTAGAATCGAGCAAAAGCGCATCCTCTGCCGGGCGCAATGGCGCCACAGGGCGATTACGATCTCTGTCGTCTCGCTCTTGTATCTCGCTCAAAAGGTCGTCAAATTTAACATCTAACCCCTTGCCTTGCAACTGTTTGAGGCGACGATTCGCTCGCTCTTCAGCGCTGGCATCGAGAAAAATCTTCACCTCAGCTTGAGGAAAAACGACAGTGCCCATGTCGCGGCCATCGGCCACTAGACCCTTACCCTCAGCAAAGGCGCGTTGGCGTCTCAGTAGCGCTTCTCGTACACGTGGTAAAGCGGCCACTTTTGATGCGGCCATACCTGTCTCTTCTTTGCGAAGTTCGCGAGAAACATCTTCCCCTTCAAGAATAACGCGCACCAAATCGCCTTCTGCAACGAACTGGACATCAAGATGAGTCGCAATCGGCACCAGTGCATCTTCAGATTCTAAATCGACACCATGATGAATAGCAGCCAAGGCTAATACGCGATAGATCGCGCCAGAATCGAGAAGATGAAAGCCTAATTTTTTTGCTAACAGCATGCAAAGCGTGCCTTTACCCGCACCACTTGGTCCATCAACGGTCACGACCGGTGTATGAGACGACATGTTTTACTCCAAGTCTATTGACGGTCACCGCGGTGATCTCCACAAAACACACGTTCAAATGGCAATGGCTCATGATTAAAACGTGACAACGTTGAAGTGAAGAGCAAAGTGCGTTGACCTTGAAATTCGGCGACAAATTATATACTCATACGCGTATTTTCGCTAGGCGGGATCGGGTGATAGTGCATTTAATTGGATATTGTTACAGAATGAAAATCTTTATCAGCGATAAAGAAGTGAATAAAAACCTACTAGAACTGCTGAGAGTGGGCATTCCTCTCTAGTAGGTTATTGATGCTTAAAGGTCACATCGGTTGAAGGATCACGCTCAAAGCTTTATGCGATCCGCATTTTTTGTCACGATCGCCTCACCAATCCCTTTTACCTGGGTGAGATCATTGGCTGCACTAAACTTTCCGTTTGCTTGTCGATACTCTACGATAGCCTGAGCTTTCTTTATCCCAACCCCTGAGAGCAAATCGGCCAATTCTTCTGCACTGGCTTGATTGATGTTAACCGTTATTTCTATTCCCTCATACTTATCTGGTTGCTTTTGCTCATTGGCAAAAGAGAGTGGACTGGTCACAAAACACAGCGTAATCGCTGCGACAGAAAAGACGCTTTTCAAGCGTGCTAAAAGTGGGGATGCTTTCCCTCGCATAGGATCTCCTTAGTTCACTGAATTAACGCTACTAGAGTAGCGTGCGTATCCTCAGGAGAAAGTGCAAAAAGTAGAAAACATAACGGGCTGCAGATGCAGCCCGTTATGATGAGATTATCAATTACACGGTTAGCGTGCGATGCCTCGCACGCCAGCGGGGTTATTGAGCCACCGCGTAGTACTCGATATCGTAGGTTTTACGAAGAATACTCACCAGTCCACTGAGTTCTTGTTGTGAACTCGTCTGAAGCAGTTGATTACCAATTTGAGTGTTAAATTGAGCGTCGTACTCACTCGAGACTTGGCTTAATTCAACGATCACAATGTCGCCATTAAGGTCTTTGGTCTGAGCGTAATGAACTTCACCCGCTGCAGGTTTTGGCAACGCAAATACCGTCTGAGCATAAGGAGAACTGCGATCGATGGTTTCTACTTCTGAGAACGCCAGGCCATTCTCTTCCAATAGTGATGCGTCGCCTTGCTCTAACTGTTCGGTCATCGCTTTAGCAAGTTCAATGGCGTTTTGTTCACCTTTGACTTTAGCTAGCGACACCATCAACTGTTCGCGGACTTCACTAAGCGGCAGCAGTGTTTCATCACGACTCTCTTCAACACGCACCACGATAATGTGCTCTGGAGCAATCTCAATCGCTTCTGAGTTGAGGCCGTCTTCTTTCACTTCAGGGCTCACGATGGCTTGCATGACGGCTGCCGATCTTAGCACCTCAGGCGCGTCCACTTGCGAGATGAAATCCGTCGTTGTGATTGTGGCGCCAATCGCTTTTGCTGCATCATCCAGTGAATCTGGGTACTCAAAGGCGACTTTTTCTAACTCACTTTGCAGTTCGTAGAATTGATCGATGGCTTGCTGATCGGTGAGCTCTTGCTTAATAGACGCACTAACCTCTTCGAATGGCTTAGCGACCGCGTCTTTTCGCTCATCAAGCTTAATGACGTGGTAACCAAAATCTGACTTCACTAAACCTGAAATTTCACCTTCATTTTCCAAAGCAAAGGCCGCTTCTTCAAAGGCGGGATCCATCACATCACGCTCGATGAAACCCAGTGAACCGCCCTCTTCTGCACTGCCAAAGTCGTCTGACTTTTCTTGTGCCAAAGTAGCAAAATCTGCACCCGCTTGTAGCTCGTCTAAAATCGCTTGCGCTTTGGCTTCGTCATCACCTTGGATAAGGATATGACTCACTTTACGCTGCTCATCAGAAGAGTATTTATCGAGATGCTCTTGATAATACTGCTTCGCTTGCTCATCGCTGATCTCAATCGATTCCTTAAGTGCCTGAGCAGACAGTTCGATGTACGCAACTTTTACTTGCTCTGGGCGAGTGTAACGCTCAGGGTTTTGTTCGTAATAGGCCTGAATCTCTTCTTCAGACAGACTCGCTTTGTTGGCAAACTCTTCTAGAGAGAGTGTGACCTTTTTAATATCACGAGTTTGAGTCAACAGTTGGCCCTGTACTTCCACTTCATTATCAAGCACAAAGTCACTGCTCTGGATGGCAGTCAGTAACTGATTACGCACTAAGTCACGACGCAAGTACTCAGCAAAACTTTCAGCACTGAAGCCCGCACGACGCAACGCAGATTGGTAGATGTCCTGATCGAACTTGCCATCAATTTGGAATTGAGGCATGTCCAAAATGAGCGTACGAACCTGAGCATCGCTCACGCGTAGCCCCAATGACTCAGCATGCTGCTCTAGCAACACATCGTTGACCATTCGATCCAACACAGATTTGCGGAAAGATTGCACATAACTTGGGTCAGCCAACAGGTTTGAGAAGTAATCGCCAAGCTGAGCTTGCATTCGGTTACGTTCGTTTTGGTAAGCCTGTTCAAACTCACCACGACCAATCTCAACATTCCCTACTTTTGCTGCTGAATTGTTTGAGCCACCGACAATGTAGCTACCCACACCTGCAAAAACGAAAGATAGGATGATAAGCCCTAGGATAATTTTAACCGCGATGCTGTTCACGCCCTCGCGTAATCGGTCCATCATACTGAAACTACTCTCCGCTTGTACCCTGCCCAAAATGCTTATATTTTGAGCAGCAAGTACTTAATTGAACTAAAAAAACTATTAGCGCGATAATACCAGAAAAAGAAATGCGCATCAGTAGGATGCGCATAATTTAAAAAGGTTCGAAAAAACTGCAAATGCAGTCAAATTTCTGAATTAGTTACAAGCGTCTTTTAGAGCTTTACCGGCTTTGAATGCGGGTACTTTCGCTTCTGCGATTTGGATTTCTTCACCCGTCTTAGGGTTACGACCTGTGCGAGCTGCACGAGTACGTACGCTGAATGTGCCAAAGCCAACTAATGCGACTTGATCACCAGACTGTAGAGTGTCACCTACAGCTTCGATGAAAGCGTCTAGTGCGCGACCTGCTGAAGCTTTAGATAGGTCTGCGTTTTCTGCGATTTTTTCTACTAATTGTGTTTTATTCACTGTGATTCCCCTTTGTGCCGCCTGTTTTATTTTTAATGAGACAGCTGTGTTCCATTTTCATTTCCAAATATAAGCGCAAGCCTTATCAGACAAGGGCTGGCGCTTTAAGAGCTAACGTTAGCGCCCAAAAAAAACGCTGACAAGCCTTTTTCGGCTAATCAGCGTAATCTTTTACTTATTTTTGCTGCACATCACTCTTTTTAGTGAGCAAATTCAACACCTGACGGGTCTTTTTCGAGTGCGACTTTCAGGACTTCATCAATCCATTGAACCGGAATCACTTTCAGATCCGCGATGACGTTACTTGGAATCTCTTCCAAATCGCGTTCATTGTCTTTTGGAATAAGAACCGTTGTGATACCACCACGGTGCGCCGCCAGCAGTTTTTCTTTCAAACCACCAATCGGCAAAACTTCACCACGCAGCGTGATCTCACCTGTCATGGCCACCTCAGCTTTGACTGGGTTGCCCGTCAAGCTAGACACCAAAGCGGTACACATCGCGATACCGGCGCTCGGACCATCTTTAGGCGTGGCACCTTCGGGTACGTGAACGTGAATATCACGCTTTTCGTAAAAGTCAGAGTTGATACCCAAGCTTTCAGCGCGCGAACGTACCACGGTCATCGCTGCTTGAATCGATTCCTGCATGACATCGCCCAGTGAACCGGTTTGAGTCAACTTGCCTTTGCCTGGCATCGATTGGGTTTCGATGGTTAACAGGTCACCGCCGACTTCCGTCCACGCTAATCCTGTTACCTGTCCAATACGATTACTGTCTTCCGCTTTACCGTAATCATGGCGCTGAACACCTAGATACTCTTTGAGGTTATCCATGCTCACCGTCACTTTCTTCAAATCCGGTTTGAGCAGAATGTTCTTCACCGCTTTACGACAGATCTTCGAAATTTCACGTTCTAAGCTACGCACCCCCGCTTCACGCGTGTAGTAGCGAATAATGCCGATGATCGCTGAGTCTTCAATGTCGATCTCACCCGCTTTCAAGCCGTTTCGCTTGATCTGCTTGTCGACCAAGTGACGTTTCGCAATGTTAAGCTTTTCATCTTCGGTGTAACCCGACAAACGAATCACTTCCATACGGTCAAGCAGTGGCCCCGGAATATTCATTGAGTTCGAGGTGGCAACAAACATCACATCGGACAGATCGTAATCCACTTCTAAGTAATGGTCATTGAATGCGTTGTTTTGTTCCGGGTCGAGAACCTCAAGGAGCGCCGACGACGGATCACCTCGCATATCCGATGACATTTTGTCGATTTCATCCAGCAAGAACAGCGGGTTTTTCACCCCCACTTTGGACATTTTCTGAATCAACTTGCCTGGCATGGAACCAATGTAGGTTCTGC
This sequence comes from Vibrio sp. R15-SG3-ISO1A, assembly GCF_059833955.1. Classification (NCBI taxonomy): domain Bacteria; kingdom Pseudomonadati; phylum Pseudomonadota; class Gammaproteobacteria; order Vibrionales; family Vibrionaceae; genus Vibrio; species Vibrio sp. R15-SG3-ISO1A. Next base: position 34,123 of record NZ_JCBDGH010000098.1, on the reverse strand, counting down.
GGTGACCACGGATTTCCGCTTCATCACGTACCCCACCTAACGCCATACGCGTGTATTTACGCCCGGTTGCCGCTGCGATAGAGCGACCCAGCGACGTCTTACCCACACCTGGAGGACCAACGAGACACAGGATAGGTCCTTTCAATTTATTGATGCGATTTTGCACCGCCAAGTATTCAAGAATGCGCTCTTTCACTCGCTCTAAGCCGTAGTGATCTTCGTTGAGCACTTCTTCCGCTTTGGCGAGGTTTTTCTTCACTTTCGAGCGCTTGTTCCATGGCACACCAATCATCCAATCGATGTAACCACGAACCACAGTCGCTTCTGCCGACATTGGCGACATCATCTTCAGCTTTTGCAGCTCTTGTTCTGTCTTCTCACGCGCTTCTTGCGGCATTTTCGCTTCAGCAATTTTTTGCTTGAGCGTCTCAAATTCGTCAACACCGTCTTCAGACTCACCCAGCTCCTTCTGAATCGCTTTCATTTGCTCGTTCAGATAGTATTCGCGCTGCGACTTTTCCATCTGCTTCTTAACGCGTGTACGAATACGCTTTTCAACTTGAAGCAAATCGATTTCTGATTCCATCTGCCCCATCAAAAACTCTAGACGCTCTGTGACATCAAGAATTTCCAACACACTCTGTTTTTCAGCCAACTTGAGTGGCATGTGCGCTGCAATCGTATCCGCCAGACGTGCGGCTTCATCGATGCCACTTAACGAAGTTAGAACTTCAGGTGGGATTTTTTTGTTGAGCTTAATAAAGCCTTCGAACTGGTTGATCGCGCTGCGAACGATCACTTCTTGCTCTCGCTCGTCCAGTGGCTCGGTCAACAAAAATTCTGCATCCGCAGTGAAGAACTCTTCTTCATAAAACTGATGGATTTTCGCGCGCTGCTGACCTTCGACCAGTACTTTCACCGTACCGTCAGGGAGCTTAAGCAACTGCAAAATGGTGGCGACCGTTCCTACCTCAAACAGATCGTCTTTCGTGGGTTCGTCGGTGTCAGCTTCTTTTTGTGCCACCAACAAGACTTGCTTGTCGTTGTCCATTGCAGCTTCTAGGCACGCAATCGACTTTTCACGACCAACAAACAAAGGAATTACCATATGCGGGTAAACCACTACATCTCTTAGAGGTAGTACGGGGATCTCGATACGTTCGGAACGTTCCAAGTTCATATTCTTCTCTCTTCCGCTTAGTCTTATGAGCAGTATATGGGGGCTAATTGGTTGGATTCAATGGAAGAATAAAAAAAAGGGAGTAATTGATTACTCCCTTTCTTACACCATCTTAGTTTGTGAATCCGATTAAGATTCAGCGCCAGCGGCTTGGTTATCGGCGTTGCTATAAATCAGCAACGGATCCGATTCGCCTTTAATCACTGACTCATCAATTACGACTTTGCTGACGTCGTTCATTGATGGCAATTCGTACATGGTCTCAAGCAGAACACTCTCGAGGATAGAACGAAGACCACGAGCACCTGTTTTACGCTCCATGGCTTTCTTCGCAATCGCACGCAATGCATCTTCACGGAATTCAAGCTCAGCATCTTCTAGCTCGAACAGTGCCGCGTACTGCTTAGTTAATGCGTTCTTAGGCTCGCACAAGATCTGAATCAAGGCTTCTTCGTCAAGCTCAGTCAACGTTGTCGTTACAGGAAGACGACCAATGAACTCAGGAATCAAACCGTATTTAACCAGATCTTCAGGCTCCACTTGAGTGAACAGCTCACCCACGGTTTTGGTCTCGTCTTTTGAACGCACTTCTGCGCCAAAACCGATACCTGTGCCTGTTGCGACGCGCTGCTCAATCACTTTATCCAAGCCGGCAAATGCACCGCCACAGATAAAGAGGATTTTGGAGGTATCCACTTGCAAGAACTCTTGTTGTGGATGCTTACGGCCCCCTTGAGGAGGAACGGATGCGACCGTACCTTCAATCAATTTAAGCAACGCTTGCTGCACACCTTCACCCGACACGTCGCGGGTAATTGAAGGGTTTTCCGCTTTACGCGAAATTTTATCGATCTCATCGATATAAACGATACCACGTTCTGCTTTCGCCACGTCGTAATCGCATTTTTGCAGCAGTTTTTGGATGATGTTTTCTACGTCTTCGCCCACGTAACCCGCTTCTGTCAGCGTGGTCGCGTCAGCCATAGTAAATGGTACATCAAGGAAACGCGCTAACGTTTCTGCAAGCAGTGTTTTACCACTACCCGTTGGACCAATCAGAAGGATGTTACTCTTACCTAGCTCAACACCTTCGTTGGTCGTGTCCCCATTACGTAAACGCTTATAGTGGTTATAAACGGCTACTGCTAACACTTTTTTAGCGTAATCTTGGCCAATCACATAATCATCAAGGTGGGCACGGATCTCGCGCGGCACCGGCAGTGCTTCTGACTGTTTTTTCGGAAGCACGTCTTTGATTTCTTCACGGATGATGTCATTACATAAGTCGACACATTCATCACAGATGTAAACTGACGGACCAGCGATCAGCTTGCGAACTTCGTGCTGGCTTTTGCCGCAGAAAGAGCAGTAAAGAAGCTTACTACTACCGCTCTCTTTGCTTTTATCTGTCATTCGCTAACCTCTTAGCCTTTACTCTTTATGATTTGAGTGTACATCAAATCATTCATAATTGCGCAGAACAATTTGCTCTGGCTTATTCACCGCGATGCGTCAATACCGCATCCACCAAACCATACTCAACGGCTTGTTCGGCTGCCATAAAGTTGTCACGGTCGGTATCACGTTCAATCACTTCAAGCGGTTGACCCGTGTGCTCTGCTAGCAACTTATTGAGCTTCTGCTTGATGGTCAAAATTTCTTGCGCATGAATTTGGATATCTGACGCTTGTCCTTGGAATCCACCCAGCGGTTGGTGAATCATCACGCGTGAGTTAGGCAATACATAACGTTTGCCTGGCGCACCACCAGCAAGCAGGAAGGCCCCCATAGAACACGCTTGTCCCATACAAACGGTACTAACGTTAGGCTTGATGAACTGCATGGTGTCATAGATTGACATACCCGCAGTCACACTGCCGCCTGGCGAGTTGATGTAGAGGAAGATGTCTTTATCAGGATTTTCAGATTCTAAGAAAAGCAGCTGTGCCACGACAAGGTTTGCCATATGGTCTTCCACTTGACCAGTCAGGAAAATTACACGCTCTTTAAGTAGACGTGAATAAATGTCGTAGGAACGTTCACCTCGGGAAGTTTGTTCAACCACCATGGGTACTAGCGCGTCTAGAATTGGCGACATTGCATTTTTTTCTTGGTAGCTCATATTCTTATGTCCCTAAAATAAATGGCCCGGATGATAATATCATACGGACCATTGTTAGCAGAATAGTCGACGCTTAGTCAACTACCTACGCAAGATATTGCCTATTAAGCTGGCTGCTGGTTCATAAGCTCGTTGAAGCTTACTGCTTTCTCAGAAACCTGAGCTTTAGCGATGATAGCGTCGATCGCTTGCTCTTCTAGAGCAACGTTGCGCATGTTGTTCATCATTTGCTCGTTTTGCTCGTAGTAAGCAACCACTTCAGTTGGATCTTCGTACGCTGTTGCCATCTCTTCGATCAGTGCTTTCACTTTCTCGTCGTCAGCTTTGAGCTCTTCAGACTTGATCACTTCACCTAGAAGAAGACCAACGACAACGCGACGCTTCGCTTGTTCTTCGAACAGTTCACGTGGAAGCTGTTCAGCGGCTTCTGGGTTGCCACCGAAACGTTGAGCCGCTTGCTGACGTAGAGTACCAATTTCTTGGTCGATCAGCGCTGCTGGTACGTCGATGTCGTTCTCTTTAACTAGACCGTCGAGCGCTTGCTCTTTGATGCGGTTTTTAACCGCTTGCTTCAGCTCACGCTCCATGTTTTTACGAACTTCCGCTTTCAGAGCGTCTACACCGCCTTCTGTTACACCGAACTTAGCAACAAACTCGTCGTTTAGCTCAGGCAGTTCACGCGCTTCAACTTTGCTCAGTTTGATAGCGAATTTCGCTGCTTTACCTTTTAGGTTTTCAGCGTGGTAATCTTCTGGGAAAGTCACGTCGATTTCGAATTCCATACCTGCAGTCTTACCTGCGATACCGTCTTCAAAACCTGGGATCATGCGACCTGCACCCATTTCTAGAGGGAAGTTCTCTGCTTTACCGCCTTCGAACTCTTCGCCGTCGATAGAACCAACGAAGTCGATAGTCGCACGCTTGCCTTCTTCTGCAGCTTCGTCAACTTCCTTCCAAGTTGCCTGTTGCTTACGCAATGTGTCGATCATCTCTTCAACGTCTGCGTCTTGAACTTCAGTTGTTGGTTTTTCAACAGTGATGTTCTCTAGACCTTTCAGTTCAACTTCTGGGTAAACTTCAAACGTTGCAGTGAAAACTAGGTCTTCGCCTTCTTTCGCTTCTACTGGAGCGAAAGTTGGAGCGCCTGCTGGGTTGATCTTCTCTTTAACGATCGCTTCGATGAAGTGGCGTTGCATCACTTCACCCATTACGTCTTGACGTACCGCTTTGCCGTACATCTGAGCAACCATTTTTAGAGGCACTTTGCCTTTACGGAAACCATCGAAACGACGGTTTTTTGCGATGTTGCGTAGTTCAGCTGTTACAGCATCTTCGATGTTAGCAGCAGGAACAGTAATGTTTAGACGACGCTCTAGGCCCTCTAGCGTTTCAACAGTAACTTGCATTATTCAATAACCTCAATACAGGCTCAGCTAAGCTGAGCTTATGTTCCTTATTAGCAGAGCAGAGTGTCACCACCGCACGCCACTAATTCGGTCCATCCTTTGTGTGCTCGATGAACACATTTCGTAATTCGAGTATCGGTAACCAACAATGTGGACTACCGGACTAATCAGCGATCTCTTCTCACCACACTAAAAAAGCGAGGTCAAAGCCATCTCCAATTAGTCTCAGGACAAAAATTTAGACGCAGCATTCTACCGACCCGATGCATAGCTGTCGAGCTAATCGCAGTGATACGGGCTGCATTCTCCTAAAAACCCACTTAAGTGCTAAAAAAAGCATCAATATGACGACCTTTGATAGCAGAAATGGGGACATTAATTGGTTTTTCAAGATTCACTAGCGTTTTTTTATTTATAGACTGAAAAACTAGATCCAAGTCCGGTTTTGCTGCGCAATTTCGTTAATAACTTAAACACTCCGGTAACAAAAAACAGTACGATAGAGGGGCGTAATTTTAAGAGTTGTCAGGGTATTATGTCGTCGTTTCGCCGCGCCAATCTGTCTGTGTTTATTCTCTATTTGCTGACGTTGCTCGCTGGCTCACAATGGATGTGGGAGTATCGTTACCATGCCCAACATGCGGAGCAGCAAGAGCAGCTTGATCGCTTTGCCAGTCACATTATTAACAAACTGGACAAATACGCGCATTTGCCCAAATTGATTGCCAAAGATGGCGAGTTGCTCGCGGCACTGAAACAACCGGGCAACCCCGCTCAAGTCGAACTCACTAATCGCTTTTTGCAAAACGTTAACGATACGATTCTCGCCGCCGATACCTATCTATTGGATCGTTGGGGCACCACCATTGCTGCCAGCAACTGGAACTTAGATCGCTCCTTTGTCAGCCGAAACTTCGCCTGGCGTCCCTATTTTTTTGAAGCGATTCAAGGTCGAGCGAGCCAATACTTCGCCTTGGGATCCACCTCTGGGCAGCGCGGTTACTACTATTCCTACCCTGTCGTCTATGCCGCTGAAGTCGTGGGAGTCATCGTGGTCAAGATGGACCTCTCTGCCATCGAAGAGAACTGGAGCAGCAAAGTGAACACCTTTGTCGCCACCGATCAGAACCAAGTGATTTTTATGTCCAGCAACCCTCACTGGTTATTTAAGAGCTTGACCGATTTAGACGATACGACCCGGCAGGCGATTCGCGACAGCAGGCAATACCTCGATACTGACATTCAATCGCTGGGCCTGAACGGCGCCATTAACCTTGCGCAATCGGAACTGACTAACCGGCGTCTCGGTTGGATTCAAGGGGACTATTTAGTCTCCAGCCGCCCCCTGCCTGAACTTAACTTAACCATTCGTGTTCTATCGGAAAAAGTGACCGTATTTTGGTCAGTGTTGAGTTTTGGCCTGGTTTGGTCGCTGCTGTTTGTGATTGTCTTTTTAACCATGCAATTAACCTATCAGCGCCGACTCAAGCAACGTCAATTTGAGCGCCTCCAAGCGGAGGCCAAACAAAAACTTGAGTTCTTAGTGATGGAACGCACCGCCGAGCTCCACGCCGAGGTGCTTGAACGCTCACGCACGGAAGCCGCGCTGCGCCAGACACAAGATGAGCTCATTCAAGCAGCAAAACTGGCGGTACTCGGCCAGATGTCGGCCAGTATCAGCCATGAGCTCAATAATCCGTTAGCGGCGATTCGCAGTTTCGCTGACAACGCTCGCCGCTTTCTGGCCAAAAGCCACCTCGATCGCGTTGATGACAACTTGCAGCGTATCTCTTCACTGACCGACAGAATGGCCAAAATCAGTAGCCAACTTAAATCCTTTACGCGCAAATCCGACAGTAATGATGTCTCGATTATGGCTCTAACCCCCGTGATCACGTCGGTGAAAGAGTTGGTCGCACCGCAAATCAAATCGTATCGAGTCGACTTCGAGGTTGAACTGGCGCCCGAACTGGGCAAAGTGGACATCAACGCTATCCAGCTTGAGCAAGTGCTAATCAATTTGATCACTAACGCCGCGCAGGCGGTCGAATCTCTCGATACGCGTAAGGTTCGCCTTAGCGCCAACGTAGTGGATAAACAGGTGCAGATTGCCATAGACGACAATGGCCCTGGCATCGATCAACAAACGGCCCTTCACCTCTTCGAGCCGTTTTACACCACCAAGAAAAACGGACTGGGTCTTGGGCTCTCTATCTCTCAGCACATTATTGAGACCATGCACGGTGAGCTCACCGTTGGGACCTCTCCCCTTGGCGGCGCACAATTTACTGTTTCGCTCCCTCTTGTTGAAAAGGAACTCTAATGCACGACGTATTCTTTATTGATGACGAAAGTGACATCCGCATTGCCATCGAACAGAGCTTCGAGCTTGAGGGGATCTCTGCCGATTTTTTTGCCTGCGCAGAAGATGCCCTGTTGGCCATCAAAGAGCATGGCATGCCAAAGGTGCTGATCACCGACATCTGTTTGCCCGGTTTATCCGGGGAAAACTTACTGACTTCCGTTTTGCATCAAGACAAGGATGTGCCGGTGATCCTGATTACCGGCCATGGTGACATCACCATGGCCGTCAATGCGCTGCATAACGGCGCTTATGACTTTATTGAAAAACCTTTTGCCATTGACCGTTTGATTGACACCACCAAGCGTGCCCTAGACAAACGGGCCTTAACGCTCGAAAACCAAGCACTAAAGCGCAGCCTTAAGGCCAGTAATACACTGGGACCAAGGATTATCGGCGACACCCCTAGCATCCAAGCACTGCGCGATACCATTGCGCACATCGCGGACACCAATGCCGACATTCTACTGTTTGGTGAGACAGGAACCGGTAAAGAGCTGGTTGCGCGTTCCATTCACGAGCAGAGCTGTCGTCGTGAGGCAAACTTCGTCGCCATCAACTGTGGCGCCGTCCCTGAAAATTTGATTGAGAGCGAACTCTACGGTCACGAAAAAGGCGCGTTTACTGGCGCAGAGGCCAAACGCATCGGTAAGTTTGAGCACGCGCAAGGTGGCACGCTGTTTCTTGATGAGATCGAATCCATGCCGATGCAGGCGCAAATTCGTTTACTGCGCGTGCTGCAAGAGCGAGTGATTGAACGAGTTGGCTCAAATATCCTAATCCCGGTGGATATTCGCGTCATTGCCGCCACCAAAGTGGATTTAAAGCAAGCGTCAGCTCGAGGGACGTTTCGTGAGGATCTCTACTACCGACTCAATGTTGTTACCTTGGATTTACCGCCTTTACGCCAACGAAAAGAGGACATCCCTGCCCTATTCCACCATTTTCTCCTGGTTGCCGCCGCGCGATATGGCAAAGCCGCGAATGCCTTGCCCGATGCCGATCTGCAAACACTGATGTGCCATGATTGGCCGGGTAACGTGCGTGAACTGCGCAACAGCGCCGAGCGCTTCGTGCTGCTTGGTAACCTTGGCCACCTCAATCCGAGCCAGTCAAGCGCCGAGGCAACACCGCTTGCCTTGCAAGTGGCAGAGTTTGAGAAAGCAGTGATTGAACAAGCGCTTGCCAGTACTTCCGGACGCATCAATGACACCATGACCTTGTTGCAAGTGCCAAGAAAAACCCTCTACGATAAAATGCAAAAGTATGGGATAGACAAGAGCGTCTACAAAAGTGACCAGCCAGAATAACATCGCCCCGGCATCGTAGCCGGGGCGATAACGTTATAAGAGACGGTACTATTTGGTGATGATTTCCGGCCCCATCAGTGTAGTCGGTAGCCAAGTCGATACCCAAGGCACATAAGTGACGATGATTAAGAACAAGAACATCACCGCTACCCAGGGCAACGCCGCTTTGACCACTTGCATCATCGACATCTTCGCCACCCCGGCAGTAACAAAAAGGTTGAGCCCCACTGGTGGTGTGATCATCCCTATCTCCATGTTCACTACCATCATGATGCCAAGGTGAATAGGGTCGATACCCAACGCAATGGCGATCGGGAATACCAGCGGCGCAACGATAATCAACAGACCCGATGGCTCCATAAACTGACCACCAATCAGCAGTAGCAAGTTGACCACTATCAAGAAGGTGATCGGCCCAAGCCCTGCCGAGAGCATGGATTCAGTGATCATTTGCGGAATGCGCTCTTCGGTTAATACGTGCTTAAGGATCAACGCATTGGCGATGATGAACAGCAGCATAATGGTCAGCTTACCGGCATCATACAGGGTGTGCTTGGTGTCTTTATGAACAAGCGCTTGCAACACTTTCACCAACGCCGGTTTCTTGTTGGTTTTGTCGGCAAATGGTCCCATGTCTTTGTAGACAAAGTTAGCGATAAAGAAGGAGTATATCGCCGCAACGGCCGCCGCTTCTGTCGGGGTGAACACGCCACCGTAGATACCGCCAAGGATGATCACCACCAGCAACAAGCCCCAGCTGGCGTCTTTCGCAGCGGCAAGCATCTCGCCCCAACCGACGAACGGTTGTTTCGGTAAGTTCTTGACGCGTGCAGCAATGTAAATGGCGATCATTAACATCACACCGGCTAACAAGCCTGGGATCACGCCACCAAGGAACATACGTCCCACCGAAACATCGGTCGCCGCCGCATACACCACCATCACAATCGATGGCGGGATCAAAATGCCGAGCGTACCCGCGTTACAAATCACGCCAGCTGCAAACTCTTTGGAGTAGCCATTTTTGATCATACCGGCAATCACGATACTACCGATTGCGACCACCGTCGCAGGCGATGAGCCAGACAAGGCCGCAAACATCATACACGCGACTACCGACGCCATCGCCAAGCCGCCGCGGAACCAACCCACCATCGCAATCGCAAAGCGAATAATGCGTTTTGCCACACCGCCGGTCGACATAAAGCTCGAGGCGAGGATAAAGAACGGAATCGCTAACAAGGTGTAGTGGCCCGCAAAGGCGTTAAATAGGGTTTGTGCTACCGACGCTAGGGAAGCATCAGAGTGCATCATCAAAAAGAGAATACTCGATAAGCCGAGTGAGACTGCGATAGGCACACCAATCAGCATGAAGCCAATCACCATCACGAACAAAAACAAAATATCCATGGCTTAGCTCTCCTTGCCGTTTTTCTTGGTGGGCTCCATGGCCTCTCCCGCTTCACTGAGTTCTTCTTTCAGTGCTTCCAGCTCTTCTTCCGCTTCGTGACCTGCGATCAATCGATCAAGCTTGCCAGTGGCAATTTGCAGCGTCAGTTGCAAAAAGCGGAACGTCATTAGCGCCATGCCAATGGGTAGAGCCATGTAGGGGATAAAACGCGGCAGTTTTTCATAGCGCTCGCCTTCATTGAGCCAATCGGCTAAAAACTGCAATATCTCAGGCATTGGGATATCGTCCGTCTCATACCAAGCTCTCTCGGTGGCAAACGGATACCAGTAGTTCCAAGAGCCGACCAAGAGCAAAATGGAAAAGGCCAAACAGCAGCCAGCGGCCATCAAGGCGTAGGTTTTGCGCATGCCCGGCGATACCATGTTGATGATGACGTCAACGCCGATGTGGAAGTGCTTTTTGACACCGTAAGAGGCGCCGACCAGCACCATCCAGGCAAACATAAATACGGTCAGTTCGAGGGCCCAAAGAATATTACTGTTAAAAACATAACGAAAGACGACGTTGGTGAACGTCAGCAGGGTCATAGCGCCAAGGAAAAAGGCAATCAAGGTTTCCTCAATCGCATCGGTCACTTGTCCTATTTTGGCAAAGATTGACTGTTCCATAGTGTGATCACTTTTGGTTCCACCCTTTTGCAGCAGGCTCCTCCTCTAGAAGGAGCCTGTATAGGGTGTGTATTGTTATCTGTAGAGGGGATTATTTGTTCGACGCCAACGCCGCTTCAATCAGATCGGCACCGATGTCTTTTTCAAACTTCTTCCATACGGGTTGAAGCGCATCTACCCATTTTTGTCGTTGCTCTGGTGTTAATGTTCTCACCACACCACCTGCTTCTATTACGTTGTTTTTGTTGGCAAGATTAACCTTCGTTGACTCCGCGTTTCGAGCTTCAGTCACCTCTTTAATGATGGTCGCCAGTTGGTCTCGCTGATCATCAGGTAAACCATTCCAGAAATCGTTTGAGGTCACGACTAAGTAATCAAGAATGCCGTGGTTGGTTTCTGTAATGCCATCTTGAACTTCGAAGAATTTTTTACCGTAGATGTTTGACCAGGTGTTCTCTTGGCCATCAATCACTTTGGTTTGCAAGCCGCCGTACACTTCTTTGAACGACATTTTCTGTGGGTTGGCCCCTAGCTGCTCAAACTGAGCAACAAGGACATCAGAGGCTTGTACGCGGAACTTCAACCCTTTTGCATCTTCAGGGACAAGCAGTGGTTGGCTCGCTGACATCTGCTTCATGCCGTTATGCCAAAATGCAAGACCTTGAACTCCACGACGTTGCATCGCGTTCTTCAGCTTCTCACCCGCTTCTGAGTTCTGGAAGCGATCCACCGCTTCCACGTCTTCAAACAAGAACGGCAGATCGAAGATGCGGTACTTTTTGGTGAATTTCTCAAACTTTGAAAGAGAAGGGGCTGCGAGTTGAACATCACCATTGAGTAGCGCTTCAAGTACCTTGTCATCATCGTAAAGGGTCGAGTTTGGGAAGACCTGCATACAGACTTTGCCATTCATCTCTTCATTGACACGCTTTTCAAGCAGTGACGCCGCAATCCCTTTCGGGTGCTTGTCGGTATTGGTCACGTGACTGAACTTGATCACCGTCTCGCCAGGATCGCAGTTTGCAGCGGCGTTGAAACTGGTGACAGCAAGAATTGAGGCAGATAGTAGGGTCAAAGGCTTTAACATTATTATTCTCCTTGTGGATTGAGCAACCCCATCACTGGGTGTTGTATCAAGTAAGGAGCAATAAACTGGCCAACTTAGAGAGAAAGATCAAAAACAAACAAAAACATATACTTATATGAAACGAGAGAGTCAGAGATGCGTTCCCAGCGCCAAATCGAATAATAAATGTGTGGAAATCCACCCAAGAGAAAGAGTGCAATGGGTCAGTTTACACACCATTAACAAAACAGACACAAAAAAGGCAGCATCATGCTGCCAAAACGTCCCTATAAAGAGGAGCACACTCTTCACCTCAGACTGCAAGCCTAGCCTGAATTCCCCCCCGTGAATATGACCGAAGAGTGTGCTCAATACGTGTATCAATGAAAATCGATACGTTGCTCTGTGTCGGCGTCAAAGAACACCGCTTTGGATAGGTCAAAATGCAACGGCGCAACCTGACCGACCTTGGCATCAAACTCAGGTGAAAGGCGACACGCCACTTCCTGATCGTTGACCTTAATCATCGCAATCGTATCTGGACCTGTCGGCTCTAGCACTTCAAGTTGCAGATTAAGCGCTGTGGTGGCGCTCGAGTCCGCATTTTCACTTTCAGTAATGTGCTCAGGTCTAAGGCCAATCACGATCTCTTTGCCGTCTTGCTCACGCATAGAGGCCGGCAGCTTGATGTGGTGCTCCTGACCATTGCCCCCTTTCACTTTAATCACTGGCTGATCATCACTATCGAGATCCACCATGGTTTTGATGAAATTCATTGAAGGCGATCCCATAAAGCCTGCGACAAACATATTGTTCGGCTTGTTGTAGATCTCTTTCGGCGTGCCCAGTTGCTGTAACTCACCGTCTTTCATTACCGCGATACGATCGGCTAACGTCATTGCCTCAATTTGGTCGTGCGTCACGTATACAATCGTAGTATTGAGCTGCTGATGCAGACGTTTGATCTGGTGACGCATCTCAACGCGCAACTTAGCATCAAGGTTCGAGAGCGGTTCGTCAAAGAGGTAAAGCTTAGGTCTGCGAGCCAGTGCACGTCCCATCGCGACACGTTGACGTTGGCCACCAGAAAGTTGCGACGGTTTACGATCCAACAGATGGTCGATTTGCAACATTTTCGCCACTCGCTGCACTTCTGCTTCAATTTCATCCGCCGGCATTTTGCGGATTTTCAAACCAAAGGCGATGTTACCATGCACCGTCATATTGGGGTAAAGCGCGTAGGACTGAAACACCATCGCGATGTCTCTGTCTTTTGGCTCAACGCTGGAGACATCACGCCCATCGATGACGATTTCACCCGAGCTGATCCCTTCAAGACCGGCTATGGTGTTCATCAATGTCGATTTACCGCAGCCCGATGGACCCACCAGAATCAGGAATTCACCTGAATCAATACTGATATCAATACCCTTAAGTGTTTCTTGCTCCGCCTTAGGGTAGGTTTTGCGGATCTGTTTAAGTTCTAGTGTTGCCATTGTAATTATCCTTTTACTGATCCTGCCGTCAGGCCTCGAACAAAGTATTTTCCTGCCAGTACGTAAACAAGCAGTGTCGGCAATGCCGCAATAATCGCTGCCGCCATATCCACGTTATATTCCTTCACCCCGGTACTGGTGTTGACCAAGTTATTAAGCGCCACGGTAATAGGCTGGGTTTCTGAGCCCGAATAGACCACCCCAAATAGGAAGTCGTTCCAAATTGCCGTGAACTGCCAAATCACCGTGACCATGATGATGGGCGTAGAGAGCGGTAAGAGAATCTTAAAGAAGATGGTAAAAAAGCCTGCGCCATCCAGCTTCGCCGCTTTAACCAGCTCATCAGGAATACCGATGTAGAAGTTGCGGAAAAACAGCGTGGTAAAGGCCATACCGTAGATGACGTGAACGATCACCAAACCTGTCGTAGTGTTGGCTAGACCCAATTTGCCCAGTACCGCGGCCATTGGCAGCAAAATCACCTGGAATGGAATAAAGCAACCAAACAGCAACAAGCTAAAGAACAAGTTTGAGCCTTTAAACTGCCACTTTGTCACCACGTAACCATTAAACGCCCCCAGTAAGGTAGAAATCGCCACCGCGGGAATCACCATCTGGAACGAGTTCCAGAAGTAACCTTTGACGCCTTCACATTTTACGCCCGTACAAGCGCTGTCCCACGCTTTGTACCATGCGTCCCATACCCACTCAGTCGGCAACGACATCAGGTTACCGGCCTTGATATCTGGCAAGGTTTTAAATGAGGTGATCACCATGACAAACAGCGGCATCAAGTACACTAAGCAGAAGAATAGCAACCCGGCATAAATGATCAGGCGAGCCATGTTCATGTTTTTGGTCATGACTTCTTCTCCCTAAGTTCTGAGTACAAATATGGCACCAAGATGGCCAATATCCCGGCCAGCATCATCATGGCACTGGCAGCACCTAGGCCAATTTGGCCACGGGTAAAGGAGTGCGCGTACATAAAGAGCGCAGGTAAATCTGAGGAGTAACCCGGGCCACCGGCCGTCATGGCGGTAACGAGGTCAAAACTCTTGATCGCAATGTGCGAGGTAATAATTACGGCGCTGAAGAACACCGGACGTAAACAAGGCAAAATAATTTTCATGTAGATGGTCGGTAGATTCGCGCCATCAATTTGCGCCGCTTTGATGATCGATGAATCAATACCGCGCAAGCCCGCTAAAAACATCGCCATCACAAAGCCAGAAGATTGCCACACCGCTGCTATCACCAACGTGTACACCGACATTTCAGAATTGACTAACCAGTCAAATTTAAAGCTGGTGAAGCCCCAGTCTTGCATCAGTTTTTCGATACCCAGACCTGGGTTGAGAATCCACTTCCACGCGGTACCCGTCACGATAAAGGACAGGGCCATTGGGTAGAGGTATATAGTTCGGATCGCCCCTTCTTGGCGAATATTCTGATCCAGCAAGATAGCGAGACCGACGCCCAACACAATGGCGACCAACATAAACATCAGGCCAAAAATGCCTAGATTGGAAATGGATGTAATCCAACGATCATTTTCCATTAGCCTTTCATACTGAGCAAAGCCGACAAACTTAAAGCTCGGTAGGAAACGCGAGTTCGTCAATGACAATGCCGCCGTCCAAAAAATGTAGCCGTAGATACACACCACGGTCACTAACATAGTCGGCGCAAGTACAATTTTCGGCAGCCAGCGTTGCAACCTGTCTGCAAAGCTGAGCTTTGGTGCAGACTTGTTTGCATTCCTAGATACAACATGCTCCATAACGATTCCTTACGTCTTCTCATCTGACACCATCACCGTCAGATGGTTAAGGAAAGGGCGCTTGGCTCCCCACAAGCCGAAGCGCCCTTTGGGGTGTGAAGTAATGCTAAGCGAAGGTTAGAAAATCGCCGCTTTTACCGCTTTTGACAGTTTCTGTGCCGCTTCTTTTGGATCCGCATTCGCATCGTTGAAGAAGTTGGTCACGACATCATAGATAGCACCTTGCGCGTAGCTGGTCGTCGCTAGGCCGTGCGCCATACTTGGCACTAGGTCACCTGACTCTGCACTAGCTTTAAAGGTTGCCATCGAATCCAATGCACACTGGTCAAACGCGCTCATGTCCATATCTAGACGCACTGGAATCGAGCCTTTGTTGAGGTTGAAGACTTCTTGGAACTCTTTGGTCAAGATGGTTTTCGCCAAATCTTGCTGCGCTTTTTGATTATCAGCATTGCTGAGCTCAAAGAACGCAAAGCTATCGATGTTGAAGGTGAACTGACCGTCAGTACCTGGCGCTGGTGCACAGATGTAATCCTTACCCGGTACTTTACCTGCAGCAGAGAACTCACCTTTCGCCCAGTCACCCATGATTTGCATGGCGGCTTCACCGTTGATCACCATAGAGGTGGCAACGTTCCAGTCACGACCTGGTGAGTTGGCGTCGATGTAATCGCGCATTTTCTTAAACTTGGTGAACACCTCGACCATTTTGTCGCCAGCGAGCACATCCATATCTAGGTCAACAAACGCTTTGTTGTAATCTTCACTGCCGAGCACATCGAGCGCCACCGCTTCAAAGACTGTCGCGTCTTGCCATGGTTGGCCCCCGTGCGCCAATGGAATGTAACCTGCCGCTTTGATCTTGTCGGCTGCAACGAAGAACTCATCCAATGTCTTTGGCAGTTCTACGCCGGATTTTTTCAATACTTCTGGGTTTGCCCATACCCAGTTAACACGGTGAACGTTCACTGGCACGGCGACGTATTCGCCATCAAACTTCATCACTTTCGTGACCACCGAAGGCAAGATGCTGTCCCACTTCTCTTGATTGGCCGTGTCATCAAGTGAGGTCAAAAAGCCTAGGCCGCCCCATTCTTGAATGTCGTGACCTTTGATTTGTGCCGCTGACGGTGGGTTGCCCGATACAGCGCGGGTTTTCAACACGGTCATCGCAGACTCACCGCCACCACCAGCAACCGCAAAGTCTTTCCAGCTGTGGCCTTGCTCTTCGAGCATCTGTTTCAATACTGCTGCAGATTTTGCTTCACCACCGGCAGTCCACCAGTGGAGTACTTCGACTTCGCCCGCTTGGGAGAAAGCAGAGGCAGCAAGGAGGGATAAGGTAAGTAGGGTTTTCTTCATTTTCATTGTTATCTTCCATGTTTTTGGATTAGACATCTGGGTCGACGTCAAACTGACCCGTTCACTTCGTGCTTGAACGTTATTGAGTCTATCCGACTAGAAAAAGAAGATTGAAACAAATCGTAAAGCCAATGTAACAATTCAGTTACATTACACTTCAAGGCCAGGTGGAATAAAGAGTTGCGCGCGTAAACCACGCTGCGGGAGATTACTAATAATGAGATCTCCGCCGTGTCCGTGCAAAATGTTGCGGCAGATGCCAAGCC
Source organism: Vibrio sp. R15-SG3-ISO1A (assembly GCF_059833955.1). Classification (NCBI taxonomy): domain Bacteria; kingdom Pseudomonadati; phylum Pseudomonadota; class Gammaproteobacteria; order Vibrionales; family Vibrionaceae; genus Vibrio; species Vibrio sp. R15-SG3-ISO1A. Next base: position 17,691 of record NZ_JCBDGH010000098.1, on the reverse strand, counting down.
CAAGGCCGTGACCTTGATCATCTTCTGCCAAACGAAAGTAAGGTTCAAACACCGCTTCCAACTTATCTTCTGGAATACCTGGGCCGCAGTCATCAATCGTCACCGTGATCCACTCGCGCTGGACTTCAATCGTGACAGACGCACGCTTACCATATTTCACTGCGTTATCGAGTAAGTTAGTGAGTACTCGCTTAATCGCCAAAGGCTTCGCGACGATCGGCTCCATAGTCATCGGGGTAAAGTCGACGCAATGTTGCTTGTGGTTCATGGGCTCAATGACAGAGAAGATCATCTCATTGAGGTCAATGTAGGCATTGTTCTCGTGCAAGTCGGTATCGCGCACACATTGCAGCGCGCCTTTAACCATCATTTCCAACTCGTCGAGGTCTTTATTGAATTTGCTGCGTTTCACGTCACTTTCCAGTAGCTCGGCTCGCAGCCTTAGACGCGTAATGGGTGTTTTTAAGTCATGTGAAATGGCAGAGAACAGATGCTCACGGTCGGCAGTGTAGCGCCGAATACGCTGCTGCATACGATTGAACGCACGCGTCGCCACCACCAGCTCACGAGCGCCATCTTCGGCTAAAGGCGGCTGATCGACATCCATACTCATGTCATTGGCGGCTTTGGCCAAACGCTTCAAGGGTTTCACTTGACGGCGCATCAGTAAATAGGTCAAGGCAAGCAGCAAGGTGGTGGAAAAGAAGAGGAATAAAATCTGCTCTCGGCCAATCAAGGTGTCATCCAACGTCACGTATGGCGCCGGCAACAAGGCGGCGATGTAGAGCCACTCGTGCTCATTCAGTTCGATTTGTACCACCAATACCGGAGGATCAATCGGTGACAATGTGAGTGTGTGATGCGCCCACGATTTCGGTAAATCGTGCAAATAAATGTCGTTTTTTAGCAAGCGCAGGTTTTCTGGCTGGGAGAAGTTGACGTTTATCGAGCGAGCGCGAGGCAGCTTCTGCTTGAGCACCGTTGTCACAGCATTGATTGAGGCGCGTTTTAGGCGTGTATCGTCAATCGGGTCGACAATCAATCGCTCTTTGTTGAACGAGACAAAAAAGCGCGTGCCGCCCATATTGCGAATTTGATCAAGCACGATATGGCGATAGCCAGTAGGCAGAGACTGAAAAAAGGTCACCGTAGAGGCAAACATGTTGGCCATGCTTTGCGAGGCGTCTCGGATCCCTGCAAGCTCTTTGTGCTTGGACTCGGTATACCAAATGGAGGTGGCAATACCCTGCGCGATCACCACCGCCAACACGGTAAGGCCGAGTGTCCGGGTCACCAACGAATTGGGTTTCAGTAAGCGTAATAACCACTTCATCACGTTGTCTGACTCAAAGAAGTATTAATGTTCAACGCTAACGGGGACAGCAAGAATATAGCCGTTGCCACGCATGGTTTTGATGTACTGAGGGTATTTGGCCGAGTCACCCAACCGATGGCGCAACCGGCTGAGCTGCACATCGATACCACGCTCAAAAGGCAGCGCTTCTCTGCCGCGGGTCGCAAAGGAGATGGTGTCTCTATCTAGCACTTCATTGGGGCGAGTAAGAAACAGCATCAGCAGGGCAAAATCACTCCCAGATAAATCGTGTTGTTCCCCTGTCGTGGTATGGGTAATTTTGTGTGCCAAGGTATCGAGCTGCCAATCGCCAAATACGATGGTTTTGGGTAGGCTGGTCGGCTCCGAGCCTTTCTCTTCGACCACTTGGGCGCGGCGCAGTACCGCTTTGATTCTCGCCATCAATTGACGTGGATTGAACGGCTTAGCGATGTAATCGTCAGCGCCGAGCTCAAGACCCACCACCTGATCCATATCATCCGACACGGCCGTTAGCATAATGATGGGCACGTTGGATTCACGACGAATCGCCTGGCACAACGCAAAGCCGTCTTCGCCGGGCAACATCACATCCAACAAAATCAGATCAGGGTAACCTTTTGCATCGAGATGCTGCTTAAGTGCTTGTCCTTCTGCCACAGCTTCCACTTGGAAGCCCGATTTAGACAAATACTCATCCAAAAGCTCGCGGATCTCTTGATCATCATCCACAACAAGTATTTTACTGTTCATTTCGCCAATCACTGCCTATGGTGTTAGCTCACAGTCTAGACAGTTCTCACCATGGGTGTGACGGATAAATCCTTATTTTTTGAACAGAAAACAAATGGAGCTCACAAGTTTTTAACATTAAGCGAGTCATCTATCAGTAGATGCTCAATTAAGAAGAACAACTGATTTCAAGCCGTTTGCCCCAATCCGGTGGCAACGCCGCAAAATGTTCAAAATTCGGGTGCTCGTCGTACGGAGATTGCAATACCAGCGCGAGCTCGTTGACCAGTTGATAATCCCCCTGCTCGGCGTTGTCGATTGCCATCTGCGCCAAGTAATTTCTCAGAATGTACTTGGGATTGACCTGACGCATCTCGGCGCAGCGTTCACGGGCGCTAACAGGCGCTCCGCTTTCATCCATTTCACATTCACAACGCGCTAAATAGAGCAACAACCATTCACTCGCAGCCGCTCTATCAACAAATAGATCGATGACGTTCTGCTCTGGTTCACTATCGAGCATCGACAATGCGCGCATAAAGCGGCAATAGTCGACGCTCTGCTGAGCCAATAACTCAAACATGGCGCTAAAGAGCTGGGGGTCTTGCTCTAATTTGGTCTTGAGGCCTAATTTTTTGCGCATGATGGCGCTAAATTCCCTGTTTAGCACTGACTCAAACTGACCGAGCCCCTGCTCCAGATCGGCTTTATCGACCAGCGGTGACAACGCATGGGCAAGCGCGGACAAATTCCACAATGCGATGCGAGGCTGCTGATCAAACGCATAACGCCCTTGGTAGTCAGAGTGGTTGCAGATAAGTTGCGGATCATAATCATCCAGAAAACAAAATGGCCCGTAATCAAACGTCTCACCAAGGATCGACATATTGTCCGTGTTCATGACGCCGTGCGCAAAGCCCACCGCTTGCCACCTAGCGATCATGTGAGCGGTGCGCTCGACGATCTGTTCAAACATCGCCAAATAAGGCTTATTGGCGGTCTGACACTCTGGCCAATACCACTCAATCGCTTTGTCTGCCAACAGACGCAGTTCACTCAACTGATTGGTGTAAAAGAAGTGCTCAAAGTGCCCAAAACGTAGGTGGCTGCGCGCCACACGCAGCAGCAATGCACCGCGCTCCTGTTTCTCTCGATAAACGGGAGTATCGCTGGCGAGCATACCAAGAGCGCGGGTGGTTGGAATGCCCAAACCCGCCATCGCTTCGCTGCCCAAATACTCACGAATGGTTGAGCGTAGGACCGCTCGTCCATCACCCATACGTGAATACGGCGTCAATCCCGCCCCCTTAAGATGTAAATCGTAGACTTCACCTTTGGCGTCCTTTAGCTCTCCGAGTAATAGTCCACGACCGTCACCTAAATCAGGGTTGTAGACCCCAAACTGATGCCCCGCGTACTTCATGGCTAATGATGGCCAATTTTCAACGCGTTGCTCGCCCGCCAAAAACGCTTTTAGATCGCCCGATGGCAGGGACTCATCCAGTGAAAACTGTGCGGCGAGTGATGCGTTCCAACTTACCCAACGCGTGTTGTTAAGTGGCGTTGCTTCAACAGGCGTGTAAAACACCTTAGGCAGTTGATAAAAACGGTGAGTAAGCGCTAAAGATGACAACGAGGACATAGACGGCCCAATGTAATGAGTGTTGTCGCCGACGTTAGCAAAATGTTGCAGAGAGTAGCAAGAGAAAGTGTGAGCGGGATTGAAAAAGAGCGCTCGAGATAAGAAAGCCTGAGATGGCCGATAGCATGGGTGATAAAGAGAAAGGCTGCCTTAATCGAAGACTAAGGCATCGCCTCTATACTGTATCGGAAGTACGATATCGATCGCGTAACGAAATACAGCCCGATAATCGACTAGATCAGTGCGAAAACACCGAGAATACCGACCAATGAGAACAGGCAAGTACGGCTAATCACACCAAAGTTAGTGGGTTCGATCATTTCATGATGTTGCATAGATTCTCCTCGTTATTTTTTCTATTTATGACAACTTAATTACAATATGATGAAATCTTCGTTTTATCTCAAGCCCAATCTGTGTGAATTTTTTGTGACAAGATCACGAAACCTTCTTCATTATCACGAAGAAAAACAAGGCGTTAAAAACAGATTGTAGGAGAAAAAGCGCGCTGAAAGAAAATCAGGCGCTTAGCGCAAAGAAAGCGTGATTCGCACGAAGTTTTCGTCTTCGTAATCCATTTGGTGATCAAAAATCGAAGACGTGTAGATAGTGCGCAAAAACGCGTGCTTTTCACCGTGCGCACCGCGCATTAGCATAGAGACGCTTTGTACCAAGCGATTTCGGCGGTCAAAGTGACCATTGAGATCGGCAGACAGCACGCACAGCAGACACCCTGTCGGGTTATACGCTAAGTCTACCGCTTCAGGGCTTGAGACGAGAACGGTGGTATTGAGCTCTTTTTCTAACTGATTAATCAGCAGCAAGAAGCTATCAAGATGAGGTAACTCGTCGCCACTCATCGGGCTCAATAAGTTATCGAGCATGGCTTCCATATCGAGGCGCTGCGAGCGCGCATGGGTCACCATAGAGCGTACTTTCTTCTTGAACGGCTTGTATTTCTTACTGTTGGCGGCTTTATTCAACCATGCAGAAAGAATGTCGTTAATATCATTGCGCGATTTTCGAGCCAGTACTTTTCCGTTGTGGTTGGTGCGCAAATGCAACAATGCATGCAGCGCCAATTCAGACAGGAGAGGTTCAAACTCGGGTTTAATTTTGGAATGAATACTGCGCATTATGACTGGAAGCTAACTGAAACTCGCGGAGAAAGTGGTCGTTTGAAACACGAAAAGGACCGCTATGCTACCGAAAACCCTTCGCCATGTACAGATGCGATACGGCACAAGCACGCAAAAATAATGCCAATCTAAAAAAAGCCCCACACCCAAGAGTGTGAGGCTCAAGCTCATCAACCGTTGTGCGAGTCCCGATCACCCACAACAATTACTTCGCTATTTGGCGAGCTTACTCAGTAGGCGTTGTAACAGCTGGATACGTGGCTCGATAGACTCAAGCAGTAAGTACTCTTGATCGCTGTGGAATCCCGCACCAACCGGACCTAATCCATCAAGTGTAGGTACACCTAGGATGGCTGTGCAGTTGGCATCTGAACCGCCGCCTACCGCTTGCCAACCCATTTGGATTGACAACTCATCGGCCGCTTCCTCTACCAACGCCATCAAACTCTCGGTTTTGTCACTCGGTACCATGGATGGCTTGTAAGCTTCACGCTCAAGGGCAACACGCACACCGTCAACAAATGGCGTCACGGTTAAGCCATTCAGGCGTGTATCGACATCGTCATACTCTTCGTTGCTCCAAAAGCGCACATCGACGATCACTTGGGCGAAATCTGGAACAATGTTTGCGCCTGCGCCACCTGAAACCACACCGGCGTTCAAAGTGGTGCCTGACTCAAAATTGGTCATCTCGTTCATGGCGAGAATCCAATTTGCCATTTCCGTCACGGCGCTACGGCCTTTCTCTGGCTCATTGCCCGCGTGTGCCGCGATACCATGAAAATCAATCTTGTAACGCGCCATGCCTTTACGAGCTTTGACCAAGCTGCCATCGGCGCGTGCCGCTTCCGCCACAAGAACGTGTTTGGCGTTTTTCGCGACCGATTGCAACCAATCTTGCGAGTAAAGTGAACCGGTCTCTTCATCTGGGTTCATGCAGATACAGATCGACAGCGCATCCAATACGCTTGCCTCAAGGTCACGCATCGCATACACCACATTGAGCAAGCCTGATTTCATGTCAGACACACCTGGGCCGTAAGCTTTCTCTGCATCAACCGTCATCGGACGCTGCGCAGCGGTGCCGACAGGAAAGACGGTATCCATGTGACCAATCAACATCACATCGATCTGCTCAGCGTCAGGTTTGTTGCGAATTTCAAGCCCGACACCCGCTTTAGTGCAGTCAATGCGTTTGACGTTCCAGCCACCTATCTCGAGGAACTTCTGCTCAAACTGCTGAGCGATGACCTCAATGCCCTCAGTCGTGTAGGTGCCGCAATCGACATTGACTAGCGGGCGCAGCTCATCTAAATACGTTTGGAGAGAAAATGACATCGCCTCCCCCTTACACAAATAGGTTCATGACAAGCATGGCGCCAAATGCGTTGAGTACCGAAATGGCAATCATCACCGGGATGTAGCGTCCTTCAGTACCAATTGGTCCAAGGATACGACCCATGTATTGAATCTGTGAACCCATCAAGTAGATAGCAGGCGCAAGAATCGCGATGTGCGCGCCATTGAGAATGCCTTGGTCAAATAGGGTGATCACTACACCAACCGCGCCGCCCATCGACATCCATGCACCAATCAGTACTGCTGCCGCTTCACCAGGCAGACCAAAAACCGCCATCACTGGCGCAAACACAGTACCCATTAGATCCAATGCGCCCGTGATTTGCAACGCCGCAATGATCACAAACGCCATCAATACGTTTGGCACCGTCGATGTGGTTGCAATCACCCAACCTTTTTTCGCGCCTTCGACGAAGATGTCCGTCACCATTGGCTTTTTCGCTTTTACGTCACCCATTATGCGGTCTCCTCGGTCAGTGTTTCTTTGTTTTGCTTGTCGTCAGATTTCTCTTCTTTGCCTTCCGTCAGATTGACGTAAATGCGGAATAGGTTCGCACCAATGATCTTAAATGCGAACATGACTAATACCGCAAGGCCGATAGACGAAGTTACCGCGAGAGAGCCGTCCGCGAGCGTTAACGTAAATAGAACCGCACCAGATGAGAAGAAGTTGACAATGGTTGCGCCTGCCGTGAACTGGAACATAGTGAACACATCGGTTTCACGTTTGGTCAGTTGGCCTTCGTCTTTCAGCTGACGCGTCATCGCCGCGCCGGCATCCGTACTTTGCAAAGAGGCGATCAACGCCAAGCCCGTGTTACCCGGAATGCCCATGATTGGACGAAGCAGTGGCGTCAGCAGCTTACGCGCCGCTTCCAGTGCACCGTAGTGCTCAAGCACATTGATCATGCCAAGCGCGAACATCACAGTAGGAATAAGAGTTAAAGCGAAAATGAAGCCATCACGCGCACCACTACCACCGACACCACGGAAAGAAGTGGTCGCGGCTTGAACGCCATCCGCGGTTTCTGTCACGCCGTGCGCAACTTTACCGAAAGAGCCATTGAGCGTTGTAAAGTCCAACACGCCATACCATTCATTGGATTGCATCAGACCAGAGAAAAACACAACCGCAAACGCCAGCGCAATGTAGCAGCCGATCGTTACCTTGCGTTCAGATTGAACCGGAGTCGTCATCAAGATACCTATCTATTTATTGGGGAAAAGCGCGGCGAATGTACTCCCAAGCAACGTGCTAGATAGATGATCAAAATCAAGTAGAAGGCGGAAGGTGAGCGTAATCATTCTGTCACATTTATGATTGTGACATTGATCACATTTGGAATATTTAGCCAACAATTAGATCTCAAACAGGCATTTAATCCGCCAATCAGTGATAACAAGTTGGCAATGCGGATATTAGCTCCTTTTCTGCTTTTGCCTCCACCAGTCTTTGAGTAAAGAAATCACAATAATGGAAAGCACAATGGGGAAAACCACATTCCAAGTGACCATTGACAAAGTGGGCAGCCAGCCTGCATCACTCACGTCACCAATCAGGAAGGCGCTATACAGGAAGTACAAGCCAAAAAAGAGCCCTCCTTCAAGTCGACTGACTATCGCACCTGTCAACATCAGAGGTAAGCACAACAAAGCGACGCCAAGCATGATCGGAAAGTCTTGTGAGACGAGTTGCTCGTTGCCAACAAGTCCTGCACCACTAAACAGACCGGATATACCCAAAACCGCCAACAAATTGAACGTATTACTGCCAACGACGTTCCCGACAGCGATGTCTCTTTGCCCTTTGAAGCTCGCCACTATCGATGTCACGACCTCAGGAAGAGAGGTGCCGATGGCTAGAATCGTCAAACCAATCATCGCTTCGCTAACCCCAAAGGCTCGCGCAATGTTCACAGCGCTACTCACCAACAGATTTGCGCCCGCAATCAGTAGGATTAAACCAACAACGAGCCACAACGCACTCTGCCATACTGGTTGATGCCCTTGTGTCAATGAAGCGGCTTCATCGTCACTCGCCTCTGCCGCTTCGGTCTCACTGCGCTTCCCCTGGACAAAAAGAAACGCGGTGTAAACAACCAATAACGCGACTAAAATCCCACAGTCCAACAGGTTTAATCGCCCATCTGTCGCCATGTAGAAGACCAGCGCACTTAAACCAACCATGATGGGAACATCTTGGCGAATCAACTGCTTTGAGATGGTGAGTGGCGTAATGACGGCCGCTAAACCTAGGATAAACAGAACGTTAAAAATGTTGCTGCCGACAACGTTGGCGATCGCCAGTTCGGTCTTATTGGAAACGGCAGAATTGATACTCACAGCCAACTCGGGCGCACTGGTGCCAAAAGCGACAACCGTTAGACCAATAACCAGACTTGGAATACCCACTTTGGCAGCGAGTCTCGCTGCTCCTTTTACCAACCCGTCAGCTCCGGCAATCAACAACATCAAACCCAAAACTAAAAGAAGATAATCCATGTTTACATCACCCACTCGAAGGCCAATTCACACCAAGAACGCATTCAGCGTTGGACAAGCTAAAATAACTCGAATTGATGAATAAAGCTCGATCAATTCGATTCTTATCGCTTAGTACAATCGAGTGGCAACGCATGGCTGGTAACTGCGCCTTAGATATTGCCTACACAGTCGATGATTACTGGTCCAAAATGACCTCAAAACCACCATAAATGATTCGTTTACCATCGAACGGCATAGGATTTTGCTCTGGGCTCATTCGCGGATCATCCGAGATCTGTTGCCATGCCAGATCTCGAACTTCTTTTGATGGCCACACAACCCATGAGAACACCACGGTTTCGTTGTCTTGAGCTTTCACCGCCATAGGAAATGACGTCACCTCACCATCCGGCACTTCATTCCCCCACGTCTCCACCACCCTTAAGGCACCGAAATCTTTGAACATTTCGGCGGCGATTTCTATGTGTGCCATGTATTTTTCTTTGTTCGCTGTCGGTACAGCCGCTACAAATCCATCAACGTATGTCATGATCACTCTCCTCTTATGTGGAGTAATAACCATAGCCCACCAACGCAGGAGTGGATCACTTGTTGATCACTGGCTCCGCCCCGTCAGCAGTCGGCGCTCAAAATACTGCACACGAGCAACGAGGTTAGGGACAAAAAAAACACAAAAGCCCCGACAACTCATTGAGTTATCGGGGCTTTCTAAAGAAATGGCACGCCCTGTAGGAATTAAACTAGGATTTTAACTTCGTTTAACAAAGCTTAATAGTTATTTATTATCATATACTTAAGCCACAAATTACCGAATTGTATATTTAACCAAAATAGCTCAAAATGGCTCTAAATTGACGCCCACGGCACCACAGAGGCACCACAGGATTTGACGGTAAGTTGTTATGGATACAGGAATAAACTTCACAAAACGTGCGTTAGAAAGCATAGAAAAACCGAAACATCGCATTACCTATAGAGACGTGGGAAGCACTAAAAGCGTTCAAGGTTTAGTGCTTGATGCCTTGGTTTCTGGCGCTAAAATCTTCCGTTTTCAGCGCAAAGTTAATGGAAAAAACATCAAGGTCAAACTCGGTGAATTCCCTACGATGACGGTCGAGCAAGCAAGGGAAATGGCACGAAACACGGCGACCGACCTTGCCAACGGTATCAACCCAAACCAGCAAAAAAGAGAAGCCAGAGATAGCCAAACCTTTGATGACTTGTTCGATATCTATGTTGCCTCTTTCGAGCTCGATATTAAAGCCAAGAAGCGCCGCGCCAGTAGCCTCAAATCAAACCAGACTCTTTACCGATTACACCTAAAACCTAAGCTTGGTAAAAAGGCCATCACTGATTTTGATGCCGAGAAAGCGCGGAAGCTAATGCAGGACTTATTCACCAAACACGGATACAGCAAACACAACCATTCGCTAACCTTGCTAAAATCGATGTTTAATCGAGCCTATATCGAGCCTAACCCCTTCGCTAAAATCAATAAGGTTGATGAGTCCCTTTTCAGACGCGAAAGAACCTTATCCAAGGAAGAGCTCGCGCAGTTTTTTGACTCACTGAGCCAAGAAAAGCAGATTTACCAAGATTGCATATTTTTGCTTCTGCTGACGGGTCAACGCAAATCGATGGTTCTTTCTATGCGCTGGCAAGAAATTGATCTTGATAATCGTCGCTGGATTATTCCAGCCAGTAAAAACAAGAGTAAAAAGGCTCACTCTGTTCCACTCACTCAAGAGGCAATGAGTATATTGGTTCGTCGCTCACATGAAGCTGAACTTAACCAAGAATTTGTATTCCCAAGCGCTCGAAGCCAACTCGGTCATATCACCGATAAAAGCGGGAAAGGCGGTTTCTGGCAAAGAATCACCGATCGCGTTGGCATGTACGCACCCGACAATCCGGAAAAGCATCTAACAGTTCACGACCTAAGACGCACCCTAGCCACTTTTCAAGTTACATCGGGCGGCTCAATACAGGCAACAAGTAAACTACTGGGTCACTCCAACATCAGCATAACCAATGATGTGTATGCTCATTTGTCGGACGATAGCGTGAGAGAGACGCTAGAGAAAACCGTCACCTATATGCTTGGGGACTCATTGCAGACTAAGTTAGATCGCATTAAGCAAGAGATTGATACTCTGCCTATCGAAGCAAGGCAGGAATTGATGAGCTATTTGGAACAATCTGTAGATTCTGACATTCTTACGGCTTAAGCCGCACGAAGCCTTGAATTTATTGGCTTAAGCACTTTTTGTTAGCCAAAATTGACTGGCTAACTAGCCAGTGACATTAAGCCTATTAGGTTAAAACACAGCGGTTAATCTTCCATATTTCTTTAACCCACTAACCACAAAAATTGGTTAGTGGGTTAAAGAGAATAAACAAATCAGGCTGCAATACGAACGGAAACAGGCAAGCGGTATAGAGTAGTGTTTGACCTTCCAGCCTTAGACTCAATCGCCCCTTCCTCTTGTGCCAGTCGTTTAAGTTCTTTACCCACGATTCTATTTTTATCTACGTGCACATTGATTTGTTTACACACCTCCGAAGCCGTCACCCACTCCCAAACGTACTTTTCAGGGTCATCGATTAGGAAGCGCTCAACGATGGCTTCATAGTAAGAACTTTTGGCATTGTGCTCGTTGTTGACCTTTGCGGCTAACTCAAGCTCAGTATCCGTCAAGTGCCAAGATTCACCAGACCTGTATAGCTCATAGGCTTGAAGCCAAAATTGCTTGAGTTCTGCTGGATGACGGTGGCTTAGCCTACCGTTGTCATATCGCCAACCAAGGGTACGGTTTACCAATTCCATGTCGATAGGTGCGGCCAGCTCGATAACGGCATATCGACTTGAGCCAGTTTCATCACGTAGAAAGCCAGTCACGTTAACAGTCGCAATAAACGACGTTTGACGAGGTTTCTTAATATCCTTCGCGCCATAAGGGGGTCGGACAGTATCCACCTCCTTAGTAATAAACGCCTTGAGGCTTCCTTGGCTGTTTCGAGAGGTACGCTCTAACTCACCGAGCTCAACAATCAGGCTGTTAATACAGCTAATAACTGAATCTTTAGAGTCAGGGTTGATCTCTTGCCCTTCCAAGAACGCCCCTTCAAACACCGAGGCAAATCGCTTGATAAACGCCGTTTTCCTGAACGACTGCCCACCTTGAAGAACCGGAATCAATTTTGAGCTAAATGGTGTTTCAAATACCGATGCCACCACCGCGATAAAAAACTTTCGCATCACGCAGCTGGCAAGCTCTTTATCCTTCGCGTTCATGGCGTCAATCACAGGTGTCATACGGTCGATACCGTCCCAATTACTTTCATGCAGGTAATTGGCAAAAGGGTGGTAACTGTTGTTCTCAGCCAACGACATAAGGTGATCGGCTAGAATCTCTTTTTTGAAGCCACCTCGAACACAAACATCAATCAACAAGCTACGTTTTTGCTCGGCTGTTTTGTCGAGCATTTGGCCATCGACAAACAACTCAACTTCCATATTCATTTTGTTGACCACTACATCGATACCATTGCTTTTTAACAGCGCTTGCAGGTTTCTTGATGTAGGTAGCGGATTAAACCTAGCATCTAAATCACGGTAGTTAGGTTTCACCGTGTCGTGTAACTGGCTTACTTTTTCAACAACACTATCCATAGTCACTCCTTATGCCGTTTGAGTTTGAACTCGGCTTTCAAGGAAAGCATCAAGGTCAGCCAGTGTATAAAACACCTTACGGCCCACTTTGATAAATGGCAGGCGATAGCGTCCAGTTGATGCCCAAACGGCGAGCGTCCCTTCTGTCACACCCAAATACTCTGCTGCTGATTTACGGTTCAACTTCTTGCCGTACTTTGAAATTTCTGAATTACTCATAATTAATCTTCCTCGTTTGAAATCATCCTAATTGGATAAATTCAGACTACGAATGATCAGATTTAACGGCAATCAGAAGAGGGGAACGGTTTTTAGTGTAGAGAGTTAAGCGACAAGCCGTCAGCCCTTTGATTTAAAGGGCTGGAGCGGGAACGGACAGCATAGATATTGAGTTATGTCAGAGCGCTAACATGCCCCCAAAGCCTACCATTTTAAGAACAGTAAGACCGAAATTGGCACTCAGACTTGCAGTCATTCAATATCCGCTTTTTTTGGTCAAAATCTTCTTAGATTATTAAGTCTAACTCCATAAATTCAAATAATCTCCAGTATGGGAAAGCTCAATTTTACTGTAACTTTTGGTATCATGTATTCGAAATAAATTTCAACACGGACACTAGGATGAACTACTACGATAAAAATGCTCGAGCGTTTTATGATGGAACCATCAATGTTGAAATGGATAGCTTATATGAGGAATTCCTGCCGCATCTAAAATTAGGAAGTTTCATACTTGATGCTGGTTGTGGTTCAGGTCGTGATGCATTAGCTTTTAAAGCTCGAGGGTTTAAAGTTCATGCTATTGATGCAAGTAACAAGCTTGCGTTGTTAGCCCAAAGCCTTATTGAACAACCCGTCGAAGTAACAACATTCCAAAAATTTCAGTCGAAGTCTTCATTCGACGGCATCTGGGCTTGTGCGTCATTACTCCATTTACCTTTAGCCGAACTACCAATTGCATTCAACAATCTTGCTGGAAGCCTAAAAGCTAAAGGGCTGTTCTATTGCTCATTCAAGTATGGGAATGATGAAGTCGACCGAGATGGTCGTAATTTTACAAATCTGAACGAGACCTTACTTGAAATAGTGCTTCAAGATAGCCCGCTAAGAATACAAAAAACATGGCAAACGTCAGACTTGCGTCAAGGGCGAGAGGACGAAAAATGGCTCAACGCAATTCTCATTAAAGAGAAATAGTATTAAGTTGGAATCAAGAATGACCATCCAGTTTTCAAATAACAGTACAGAACTCGAAACTTTCCGAACAATTATTCTATACGGCGCAAATACCGCCAGCTACAAATTTGCTTTAGGTCAAGCCTTACTTGAACTACCTATAGAAAAACGGAGTTTCATTAGACTCGATGAGCTCGCTGTTCCCTTTTACAAACATATAGTGCAGCATGTCCTATCAGGCAAAAAGCAAACCAGCGCTAAGTCATCAAAATATCTTTACGCGTGTCAGCTCTTCTCTGAAGGCAAACTAACTGAAGATGAGATAATCTCATTAACGGTTTCAACAGGTTTCCAATATGTAATTGACGCTTTTCCCAAGTTAAAAAAGCAATACGGCCAAGGAGCAAAATTTTATACAAAATCAGTAGTAGACAATGTCAAAGGTATCACAATAGATGATTCATTATATCGTTTGAGAGAGCTCGCTCAGGCAAGTAACTTGTCTGAAGAAGTTGAAGGGCGTTGGAACCTTGTAGAGTCATCTTGGGATGCCAAGGGAGACAAGTTGATCATTGAGTATGATGACACTGAAAAGCTTTTCTGCGGACGACGCATTAAATCAAATAAATCCTACCTTAATAGTCATATACGAGCCCCTGTAACACACGCCCGTAAGCCTTTGAGCGGCTATCAAAAAGGTAAGTGTTTTTACTGCTTTGATGACATTAGCATCGTACCTAACCAACCAAATACGGCAGCCGTCGATCATTTTTTCCCAATCAGCCTACAATACCAAGTTGGAACTGACATAAACCTCAACCTCAACGGTATTTGGAACCTAGTTCTTACCTGCAAAGACTGTAATGGTGAAGAAGCATGGTCTAAATGGGCTCACACACCCGATTACTCTCTTCTCCCAGCGTTAATACGGAGAAATGATTATTACATAAGTAGCAAGCATCCATTAGGTGAAACAATTCAATTAGAGACAGGAAACACTGCATCGCAGCGTAAAAATTACATTAAAGAAGTATTCAAAGTTGCAAAACAAGCTACACCTTACGAGTGGAAACCTCGATTACTTAAGGGATCTCCTTTTTAATCCAGCTTAGTGGTCAGCATCAGCACACCTTTGGGAAAAATTTTTAGGTGTGCTGATCTAAACTAATTTATTCACATTAGAAGATATATATTGAAACCTTAAACGTTTGTTATGCTCAAAGATCAGCACTAGCTTTCTTGGCGTTTTCCTTGCGAATGTGATCTTCTATTCGGCTTTTCATATTATTTACATCATTCAAAACAGGTAAAAAGGTATATTGAAGCGATGTGGTTTGATCTGGACCAAACCCAAATGTATTTCTCTCCAAAACCACCTCGACATCCGATCCATCTTTATAAAAGTAATTTTGCTTAAATCCACTTCCACTTCGATTAGCCGAGCCATATTTGCTATCAAGCGCATCTTTGAATAGCTTAAATGTATCCCCAGTGTCTGACCATGTAACTGAAATTTTATAAAGCTTCTTGTCCGGTGTGAAATTTAACCATGCATCCTTGACAGTTCCGTACTTGGTGAACCTATCAAACTGGAGTATTTTTAGACTTTCTAAATCTGTGTAACCTTTATAGCCATAACCCTCATCATATCTTCCGCCAGATTGTTTAATCGTACTCTTGGCACCTGATATAGACTGCACCCCGAGATCTAATCCTAAATATTCTTTTGCCTGTAAACCACATGATAAGCATAAAGACAATGCTGTGAATGACAATCCAATCTTTTTCATTACTACTTCCTTATTTCTTCTACTTAAAACTTTAGGCATAACGCCCAATTAAGGGGTGAGCAACGCAATGCGGTGCTTCTGCATACCACCTTAATCACTAAAATCAACGCATGGTGAAAATGCCACGCGTTGCGAATCCGTCTTAAAGCGTTTGTTATACTACTGTTTTAGAAGTGGTACCTTACACCAGCATAAGCACCTGATAGGTTTACATCGATATCATTTCCAGCTTGGCTGATTGATGTAAATGTAGCACGATAGCCCAAGTGTAAATCAACGCCTTGCTTTAAACGTGTACCAACTTCCAAACCCGCTTGGTAGCCTGTTTGAGATTCTGAAATGCTGATATTGTTTCCAGAGCCATCTATTGATACATGACCGATGCCTGCCATAGGCGCTAAGTACAAATTACCGAAGTCATACAGTACGAATAGTTTTGCTTTCAGATTCACAAAGAAAGCATCACCGTCAACTTTCAAAGTCCCTGTATTATCAACTTCACCAAACGTTCTATATTCTGCTTCTACACTCGTTTTTACTAGCGAATGCGTATCGAACTCATAACCCGCTAAAAAATTGAACCCAATATCTGCAGATTCGTCAGCCGATTCACCATTGATGCTAACATCAACATTATTTGCCGCAGTTAAATCTGCGCCTACATAAAACTGATCGCCAGTCTTTTTGACAAAGTCATCAGGCTTTGCAATGGAAGGTGAGCTAAATAAAAGCAAAGAACCTACGATCAAGCCAGCTGTGTTTTTCATAATTAATACCGATACTTAAAACCGAAATTATATCAGAAACCCAAACTTATGGAACACCGTATAGACAAGGTAGTATAACGCTCTGTTAAGGGGTGAGCAACGCAATACCGATGCTGCCGCATACCACCTTAAACACTAAAACCAACGCATAGTGAAAATGCCACGCGTTGCGAATCCCTCTTGTACAGTTTGTTATATGCATCTAGTACGGGACCTTTTTTAGTTCAAAACTACCTGTAGCCTTACTAATTTGATAAAGCCTAACATGCTTCCATTTCTTATCAGCCAATAGTCTCTGAATAGTTCTTTTACTAGATGTAGGCATATTTAAACCAAATATGACCTCTTTCAATGCCAATGTTGAAAAGCTAATAACGTTACCTTGCATTGGGTGCTTAGTTACTATGCGAGATTCATTTTCAACTTTCCATTCTTCCGGCTTAGTCAATGCTACCGTTTGAAGAAACGAGTCTAATGTGGAAGCTAGTTCACTTCGGTCTTCCGAGTCTGTGAAGTTCGCTCCGTATAAATGAGATGGAAATTCAAGCTTTGGCAACCTGTCGCTATAAATTACTCTTTTAGGTCGTAGGTCTGGATTGAATGCGCCTTCAAACTCCAGTTCATCGAAGCCGAGACAAAAGCCTTGATGACTATCTGCATAATGTGACCATAGCAATGGATTCACCTCAGAATTAGATAGGCTTAATACTCTTAACTGTTCCATCGCTTGCTTACTTGCAGTAGCAAACGACTTTAAATGTACATCTGGAATATTGAGCTCTGAAACACCAGAGTCAAACAGCTTTGCATATTCAATTTGACAATCAAACGGATCATTGAGACTTGATGGCGTAGCTAACCATAATTCTTGATTTATTATGATCTCCAATGCCCTTTCATTGAAATTACGATACTTATAAAGTAAATCATCCACTTCTTCGATACTCCAATATGCATATAACGCTTTATATACGGCAACAAGCCGCCTTTCCAACTCGCATCCTTCCGCCTAATACTTCCACCCACTAAGACGCTGCACTAATAAATAACCGAAAATCAGAGTATTAGTAAACGGCCCATTATGAGACCTGTTGGGTACTATAGCAAATCCCCGTCTATCATGTATATGACGGCATTGACTGCTAATTTTGACTTTACCTATGGCCTTATACACTTGAAGGTTCAATTTCCCTTGCATACGAGCATGAGCTCTTTTTATAAGGTTGATGCTGAATCGTATTAACAATAGGCTTTTAGGCTATGTGGCGTCTCGGCGGTGCTAGATTGGATTCCTCTACGAGTGAGTTTAGCTTTTTGGTCAACTCGGAATATCTGGCGATATAGCGAGCATGAGTAACCCAAGATCTATGGCCGATGTTCAGTACATAGTCCATCACCAGTGATTTAAATGATTCATGTTCTTTATGGTCAAAACTATCGTAAAGGTCTTGCAAGGGCTCTAAATCAATATCCACAATTGAAACGGCACTAAAATTTTCGTTTCCCCCAATCATTGGCCTGCCGTGATAACTAAAGTGGATACCGACCAAATACCCATTTATGCGACAAAGGATA
>NZ_JCBDGH010000097.1:0-23339 GCF_059833955.1 Vibrio sp. R15-SG3-ISO1A | reverse complement strand
AAGGTTTGCTGCTGGGCAATAGGTACTATGATCTTGGTTCGTGTCTCTCCACTCCCTTCTAGGTTCTAGGAACTAGGATCTAGGAACTCGCCTCTAAATTCCCCATCGCCACTAATTGCGGTTTACCCCGCACATAACGCTCAAACAGATTCTTCACATCATTTGGCAGTGCGCATTTATCGAGCGTGGTAAAGCCATGTTGGGCGTAAAAAGCTTCGAGGTGAGGGTAGGCAAAGCAGTAGTCGTGTGGGCCGAGGATGTGCTTTTGGCAATACTCAAGCAGCGCATGACCCTGCCCTTGGCCTCGATGATTAGGCACCACAAGCATGCCGGTCAATAAGCGATATTCAGCAAGGCTTCGAAAGCGTACCACCGCCGCGATTTCGGTGCCGATATAGCCCGCAATCACCAACTCATCACTCTTCGCCTTACCCGCCGGATAGTGCGCTTTATACAAGCGGTTCACCAGCGGCAGCTTCATCGCCTCAACCTCAACAATCTTTGAAAACACCCCAAACTCCTTGCCATCGCTCTACCTCATCCCATAATACCACCCACCACCTCTAGGAACTAGAGACTAGGAACTAGGCACTCCCCCTCTAGGAACTAGGCACTCCCCTCTAGGAACTCCCCCCCCCCATCGAGTAGAATATCAACACCTGTCAACCACCCAACCTTATCCATGCTGACACCCATGCCTGAAACCATTCAAACCCACGCCAACCTCGCTTGCCACCATACCTTTGCCATCGCGCAAACCTGTGAGGTGCTGATTGAAGCTCACACGCAGCAGGATATTATCGATATCTATCAAAACCGTGCGTATGCAGAACTGCCTAAGCTGATGCTGGGTAAGGGCAGCAATATGCTGTTTACCGCGCCGTATCAAGGTGTGGTGATCATCAATCATTTGCTCGGCAAAACCGTGCAAGAGAGCGACACGCATTGGCATTTGCATATTGAGGCAGGGGAAGATTGGCCAGCACTGGTGAAGTGGTGTGTGGAGTCTGGCTACGATGGGTTAGAAAACCTGGCCTTGATTCCGGGCTGTGCGGGCAGTGCGCCGATTCAAAACATTGGCGCTTACGGTGTAGAGCTACAAGATGTGTGCGAATACGTGGATGTGCTCTGTCTTGAACGCTTTGAAGTGCGCCGAATGCGTGCGCAAGAGTGCCAGTTCGGTTATCGTGATTCGATTTTTAAACGCGATTTATACCAAAAAGTGGTGATTGTGGCGCTTGGCTTAAAGCTCGCCAAAGCGTGGCAGCCCAATATTGCTTACGGCCCGCTGCAAGGTTTTGCGCGTGAAAGCGTCACCGCTCAAGAGATTTTTGATACTGTGTGCCGCGTTAGACAAGAAAAACTCCCCGATCCGCGCGTGCAAGGCAACGCCGGCAGTTTTTTCAAAAACCCCGTCGTGAGCAAATCAGACTATGAAAGGTTAAGCGCCGCGTTTCCAACGCTTGTGGCCTATCCCGCAGGGGATTCAGGTGAAGGCGCGATGAAACTCGCCGCCGGATGGCTGATTGACCAATGCGGGCTAAAAGGGCATCGCATTGGCGGCGCGCAAGTGCACCCGAATCAAGCCTTGGTGATAGTGAATACCGGTGATGCCAGCGCCGATGATGTGCTTACACTCGCCGCGACCGTGCGCGCCAAGGTACAAGAAACCTTTGGTGTCACGCTGGAGCACGAAGTGCGCTTTATGGGGCCACAAGGCGAGACGCGCCTTGAAACGCTGCTGGAAGAGGGGCGAGTCAGCGCGGCGAAGTTGTCCATCGATAGCGCAGTGCAAGGAGAGATGCGATGAAAGAGCACCACACCAAACTCACGCTCTTGAGCCAGCTCAGTGATGGTCAATTCCATTCGGGTGAGGCGCTCGGTGAGCAGCTGGGCATCTCCCGTGCAGCAGTCAGTAAACACATTAAAGGCATTCAAGAGTGGGGCGTCGACATCTTTCGCCTGCAGGGAAAAGGTTACCAGTTGGCCAAACCAATGCAGTTGCTTGATGAAGCCGTGCTTAAAGCCGGCGTGGCGACGCCACTTGAGCTGATCCCGATTATTGACTCGACCAATCAACATCTTCTCAATCAAGCGGACAGCCTAACTTCAGGCGCGGTCTGCTTAGCAGAATACCAAGCCAAAGGGCGCGGCCGCCGCGGCCGAGAATGGATCTCGCCGTTTGGCTCTAACCTTTATCTTTCGATGTTTTGGCGTCTCGATGCTGGCATGGCCGCCGCGATGGGGCTGAGCTTAGTGGTCGGCGTGGCGATTGTCGAAGCGCTCGAAGCCCTCGGGATTGACGGTGTGAAACTCAAATGGCCCAATGATCTCTATTACCAAGACAAAAAACTCGCCGGGATCTTGGTCGAAATGTCCGGTCAAGCGGGCGGCGCGGCCAACCTTGTGATTGGCATGGGCATGAACCTGCAAATGGCCGCGGGCAGCGAGCGCTCCACCTCGGCGATTACCCAGCCTTGGACCTCCCTCTCTGAAGTGACCGGGGAAAGCGTCGATCGCAATCAATTGGCGATCACCTTAATTAAAACCCTGCACCGTGCGTTGTCTGATTATGAACTGCAAGGGATGAACGGTTTTGTCGAGCGTTGGAACCGGTTGGATAACTTTCTCGGTCGTCCTATAAAACTCATTATGGGGCCAAGAGAGGTGTATGGCATTGCAAGGGGCATCAACGCGCAAGGCGCGGTGTTGATTGAGACAGAGCAAGGGGTAGAAGAGTATGTGGGTGGGGAAGTGAGTCTGAGGGGCGCATGAAAACGGGTGAGCGAATACTCCACATCATCAAACGCGAAGGCCGCGTGACCGCCAAGCAGATTGCCGATCTGCTGGATATGACAACCATGGGCGCGCGTCAGCATTTGCAAGCGTTGGAAGACGACAACTTGCTGGCGATTGAAGATATCCGCGTCAAAGTGGGACGGCCGACGCGCCACTGGTCTTTAACGGCGAAAGGCCATCGCCATTTTGCCGATCGTCATGGAGAGCTGACGATTCAAGTCATCGACGCGGTAGAGCGTCTGTATGGCCTCGAAGGGGTAGAAAAAGTGACCCTTGATCGAGAAAGCCAAACCTTGGCGCACTATCAAGCGCGTATGCACGGCTGCGAGACGCTGGAAGCCAAGCTTCAAGCCCTAGTTGAGATCCGCGAGCAAGAGGGCTACATGGCCGATTTCGAAGCCTGCGACGGCGGTTATCTGTTCACCGAAAACCATTGTCCCATCTGCCGCGCCGCGACCCATTGCCCCAGTTTGTGTCAATCGGAGTTGAACATCTTTCGCCAACTGCTTGGTCCAGAGTGTCATATTGAGAGGACGGAGCATATTGTGCGGGGGGAGAGACGGTGTAGGTATAGGGTTGTAGAGGCACTAGAAACTAGGAACTAAAGATTCAGCACTAGGCACTGGCATCTAGTCCCCACAACCACTCTATGCTAATCTTGCCCAATAAATGACAACTCTAATTTGCACAAAGGATTAAGCGTGAGCGGGCAAAACCAGCAACCATTGATGAATCAGCAGTATTCACCTCAAGTTCCTCCTTCTTTTCGAAACGACGATGAAATTGATCTAAGAGAGCTATTTAAAGCGCTGTGGGACGGTAAGTTAATTATCATCTTAACCACGGTGGTCTTTGCGGTGGGTGCGGTGATTTATGCGTTTACCGCTCAGCAATGGTGGTCATCCAAAGCACAGGTAACAAGGCCTCAACTTCAAGATATCACTGCTTACCGTCAGCAGGTTAAGCAGTTCCAACCGGTATTCGATGTCTACCAGGAAGACGGTACGGTATTGGTGAGCGAAGCTTTGGATGAGTTAGTGGATACGGAGCTCCTGTTCCAAAGCTTTGTCGACGAGTTTAACTCCAGTAATAACAAGCGCCAATTTCTAAATGGCAGTAGTGAATTTCAAACATTCAAAGACCAACTAGGTGCGTTTGAAGATAAGGATGCAGAGAAAGAAGCGATGCAGCGCCTTTACGCTGCGTGGTTTGAAAAGATTGTCGCCACACCGGTGGATAAAAAGGCCCAGGTGATCAGTCCACATAACATTTCACTGCAGTCTACAACCAAAGAGAGCAGTTTTACGCTCCTAAACGAATATTTAAGTATCATTAAACAGCAAGTACACCAAGATGCCCTTGATAACTTGCAAGCGCTGGTGTCATCCAAGCGTGATGAACTGGCTCAGCAAAAGCGCATTCTTGAAACGCAGGCCAAAAACCGGATAGAAGTGGAAGCGGAAAAGGCACAATACGCCTACGGTATTGCGAAAGCAGCAGGCGTTGATACACCGATCCAAACCAATGGGGATAGTGAAATTTTTGCCATCGACATGGGGACGAAAGCGTTAGAAGCCAAAGTCGCCGCACTCCAGTCGGTGAAAAACCTCAGTGTGGTAGAGCCTCGTTTGCAACAAATCGATGCGAAACTCGATATGTTGGCGAACCTGAAAGTGGACCGCAATATCGAATTCCAAACCTTCCGTTTCCTAGAGGATATTGAGCAACCGATCAGCCGAGATAAGCCTAAGCGTCCTCTCATTGCTGTACTCGGCACGCTCCTCGGCGGCATGTTGGGCGTGGCTATTGTTCTCGTCCGTTTCGCCTTCCGCCGCGAAGAAGAGACACAATAACAACGTATCATTCTCCCCGAGAGGTTGACACATCCTGTCAACCTCTCATCATTTCACCACCCACCACCCACCACCCACCACCCACCACCCTCTCATTAATGAGACTCCCCCCTCCCCCCTCTTTTTATCGCTGACTTTTTAACCTATTCTTAACGTTTGATGGGTGAGGCAAGGAGGCGCACATGGACACTTCACCGCTTTTTCAGCAACTGCCGCCGTTCGATGAACTGGTCGAACTGGCGCAAAAGAATCCCGATGCGTTTGTCGCTCTCAAAAAAGAGATCTGCGAGGAAATGATCAGCGCGGCGTCTGAGCCAATGCAAGCTAGGCTCTGGGCACAGCAAAGTCACATTGACCTGGTCGTTAGCCGTTGTAAAAACCCCAATCACACCAATGTTGTCCTCATGCGTGAACTCGTCACGCAAATGACCAAATTCCAGCAAGCGCTTGATACCGATACGTTGCTTGAACCCCAACAAAAGGCAGAGGTCATTCCATTTGATGCGTGGCGCTGAGCGATATTGCGTCGACTCTGCGCCGATCTGAGAGTGGGTGTTTGAGTCACCCGTTTTGGAGAGAGGGGGCTTGGCGGATCAAGCGTCGCCGAGACTCTCCCATTCCGTCAACAATTGCATAATGTTGTAGGAGTCTTGCCAGTTGGCACAAGGGCTGAGCAGCGCTTTTTGTCCGGATTCTACGGCACGGCGCACCTGGCGTACTTGATACAAGAACGCGTCGCCTTCTGCTGTTACCGTCACGTCGCGCTTAGAGGTCTCATAGATTTCCACACTGACTCGGTTGTCTTGAGCGGGAAGCCAGGGGTTAGTTTCCATGGTTATACAGCCTTTACTGCCAAGGATTGTGAAGTGATGCTTCAAACCATGATCTTCAGCGGTGTGTACGGTGGCGGTGTGGTGGTCGCCAAAACTCATCAACAATGTGGTTTCACAGATGTTGTTGTCGGCGCCTCTTCGGCTGATGGCCTTGAGAGAACGATTCGCAAAAGCGTCTTCTCCCAGCAGGGTTTTCACAACCAGGTACAGTAACGAGATTGGGTAGCAACCAAGGTTGTATATCGCCCCTTTGCTGTCTGGATTGACGAACTGGGCGATGGAGGCAATGTAAGAGGTATGAATCGAGCGCAGTTCACCAATCTCACCGGATTTGAGTATGGTAACCAGCTCTTGAATCAAAGGGTGATGCAGGTACATCAAGCCTTCGGCGAAAAACACCTGATGGTCTTTGACCGCTTGTAGCGCCAGTTCCGTCTTTTCCATATCGATGGAAAGCGATTTCTCACACAAAATCGCTTTACCTTGTTGAGCCGCCTTAATAATAAAGTCATGGTGAAGATGGTTCGGCAAGGCAATGTAGATAATATCGACTTGCTCATCACTCAGTAGCGCGTCGTAATCTGTGAATGTGTTTGCAATCCCGTACTGCTTGGCAAAGGCTGCTAGATTGCTCTCAGAGCGCCCCGCTACCGCGTACAGTTCACTTTGACTATCCTGTTTAATGGCTTCTGCCATCACGCCAGAGATAAAACTGGTCCCAAGAATGCCCCATTTCATGATACCTGCGCTCCATTTTGTTGTGTTTCAAAAGCCTGAACCAACTCGGTCATCTCCGAAGCGATAAATGCGCGGGTATGGGCCATAGTGAAATGGGCTTCAATAGCCGCACGATTCTCATAACGTTCCCACAAAATCACTCGTTGTGGCATGTTGTCATCGTACGTCGCCATTGCTTGTAGGCAGCCGGCTTCACTTTGCATATCAAGGCAAAATTGCTCGATGGCTTGGATAACCGTCGCTCTTGGTTGGTCAGCATTCATTCTCAGCTCAGCGGTGACAAAAATCGTTTGGCTCATGAGTGGTCTCTGTGTTGTTGGCTTTGGATGTTCAAGGTCAACTTTAATTGACGCGTTCTAATTGATAAACTTTCCGCTAGTTTATTCTTTATTAACTATAGGTGCGCAATGGACAAGCTGACCAGTATGAAAGTCTTTGCCTGCGTGGTTGAGCAGGGCAGTTTTCGCAGCGCAGCGCATCACTTCGACTTGTCTCCTACCATGATCGGCAAACATGTTCGATTTCTAGAACAAAGTTTAGGGACACAATTGATTCATCGCACCACCCGAAAACAGTCACTCACCGAAGCGGGCAAACTCTACTACCAAGAGTGCCATCGGATTATTGAAGACATCGCCAACGCCGAAAATTTGATTCATACGCTGATCAATCGGCCCCGTGGTACGGTCAAAGTGAATTGTCCTGTCACCTATGGAAAGACGGTATTGGCGCCGATCGTCGCCGACTTTCTCTCTGAGCATCCTGATATCAATGTAGAAATGTTGCTCGACAATAACCTGATTGACCCGTTTCGAACGGATGCCGACGTCATTATCCGCATAGGTGAACTGGTGGACTCTTCACTGGTTGCAAGAAAGCTAGGCGATTATCCGATGACCTATTGTGCCGCGCCTTCGTATCTCAACGCGCATGGACGGATTCAATCATTGGAAGATCTCAGACATCACTGCTGTTTGGGCTTTCACTATCACCAAGGTGAAAGCCAACAAGTGATGAATCTGCCCACTAGTACCTTTGATCAAAGCCGTATTAGGCTTGCCTCAAACAATGGTGACGTATTGAAATTCGCGGCGATCCAAGGATGTGGTGTTCTGTTGCAGCCGAAGCTGTTGGTCGAGCCAGAAATTGAGTCCGGCCAGTTGATGGAGATCCTGCAAGATGCCGTTCCTAAAGCTAAGCCGATACACCTGCTGTATCGCTCCAAAAATTTGTCACTCAAAAACCGGACCTTTGTTGATTTTGTCGTTGCAGCGGTAAACGCCAAAACATAACCATGAGAAGTCCGAACGTGGGTAACCCACCACTTCTTCAACCTCGATCACAAATTTTTCATCTCTCCCCCTTGGGTTTACCCAAACCATCCCACATATAGTTAGCACGCGACTGAAATAGTCAGCACAAGACTTTAAAGCCTCAGAGCCAATGCTGTGAGGGCGTTATCAAACCTAAATGGAAATTATCAGGAGAGACGACCGATGAACATTCGTCCATTACACGACCGAGTTATCGTAGAACGCCAAGAAGTTGAATCTAAGTCAGCCGGTGGCATCGTTCTTACTGGTTCTGCGGCAGAAAAATCGACTCGCGGCGTAGTACTCGCTGTGGGTAAAGGCCGCATTCTAGAAAATGGCTCAGTTCAGCCTCTAGACGTTAAAGTGGGTGATACGGTGATTTTTGCTGAAGGCTACGGCACAAGAACCGAAAAAGTCGACGGTAAAGAAGTTCTGATCATGTCTGAAAACGACATCATGGCTATCGTTGAGTAATAGCAAACGTTGAGTAATTCAATTCTGAATCCCAACTAACAAAATCAATCGAATTTAGAAAGGAAGATAAAGATGGCTGCTAAAGACGTAAAATTTGGTAACGATGCACGCATTAAAATGCTAGAAGGTGTGAACGTTCTGGCTGACGCAGTAAAAGTGACGCTGGGCCCTAAAGGCCGCAACGTGGTACTGGACAAATCGTTCGGTGCACCAACCATCACCAAAGATGGTGTTTCTGTTGCGCGTGAAATTGAATTGGAAGACAAGTTCCAAAACATGGGCGCACAAATGGTCAAAGAAGTCGCGTCTCAAGCAAACGACGCGGCAGGTGACGGTACCACTACCGCGACCGTACTGGCACAAGCGATTGTTAACGAAGGTCTAAAAGCGGTTGCAGCGGGTATGAACCCAATGGATCTTAAGCGCGGCATCGACAAAGCCGTGACCGCTGCTGTAGAAGAGCTTAAAGCGCTCTCTGTGCCTTGTTCAGACACCAAAGCGATTGCACAGGTCGGTACGATTTCTGCCAACTCTGACGCAACCGTAGGTAACATCATTGCTGAAGCGATGGAAAAAGTGGGCCGTGATGGCGTGATCACAGTAGAAGAAGGTCAAGCACTGCAAGATGAGCTCGATGTTGTAGAAGGTATGCAGTTTGACCGCGGCTACCTATCGCCTTACTTCATCAACAACCAAGAAGCGGGCTCGGTTGATCTAGAAAACCCATTCATTCTTCTGATCGACAAGAAAGTCTCCAACATCCGCGAGCTTCTTCCAACGCTAGAAGCAGTAGCAAAAGCGTCTCGTCCTCTGCTTATCATTGCAGAAGATGTCGAAGGTGAAGCGCTGGCGACACTGGTTGTCAACAACATGCGCGGTATCGTGAAAGTGGCGGCAGTGAAAGCACCAGGCTTTGGCGATCGTCGTAAAGCGATGCTGCAAGACATCGCGATTTTGACTGGCGGTACGGTCATCTCTGAAGAGATCGGTCTAGAGCTAGAAAAAGTAACGCTAGAAGACCTAGGTCAAGCGAAGCGCGTGACCATCACTAAAGAAAACACCACCATCATCGATGGCGTGGGTGAGCAAGAGATGATCCAAGGTCGCGTGGCGCAGATTCGTCAGCAAATCGAAGATGCAACCTCAGACTACGACAAAGAAAAACTTCAAGAGCGCGTGGCGAAACTTGCCGGCGGTGTGGCTGTGATCAAAGTGGGCGCAGCGACAGAAGTGGAAATGAAAGAGAAGAAAGACCGTGTTGAAGATGCACTGCACGCGACTCGCGCGGCAGTGGAAGAAGGTGTGGTTGCCGGTGGTGGTGTTGCTCTTATTCGCGCAGCATCGAAAGTGGCGAACCTTGAAGGTGATAACGAAGAGCAAAACGTCGGTATCCGCGTGGCACTTCGCGCGATGGAAGCGCCAATCCGTCAAATCACTAAGAACGCCGGTGATGAAGAGTCTGTTGTAGCGAACAACGTTCGCGCTGGCGAAGGTAACTACGGTTACAACGCGGCAACTGGCGAATACGGTGACATGATTGAGATGGGTATCCTAGACCCAACGAAAGTGACTCGCTCTGCACTTCAATTCGCAGCGTCTGTCGCAGGTCTTATGATTACCACTGAAGCCATGGTCACCGACCTACCACAAAAAGAGGCACCAGCTATGCCTGATATGGGCGGCATGGGCGGAATGGGTGGCATGGGCATGATGTAATCATCCCAACCCTTCTGGTTGAAAGAGATGTCTCGCGCCAAGCGAGGCATCATACGGAGGCTTCGGCCTCCGTTTTTTTTGCTCAAAATCGACTTTGAGTGACTGACAACCTCACACTTTAAACCTATGTTAAATGTTCAAATGCTTATGCACATACTGGCGAATATAAGGCACTACCTCCGCCTCAAACCACGGGTTGCGCTTTAGCCATAAAGTATTGCGTGGTGAAGGGTGAGGCAGGGGGAGCGTGTGGGGCGCCCAAGTTTGCCATTGTTTGACTGTCTCGGTGAGTGAGCGGGGTTTGTCTGAGAGGTAGTAGCGCTGTGCGTATTGGCCAATTAGCAGTGTCATGCCGATATTGGGCAGCGCTTCAAGCACCTTTTGATGCCACATTGGCGCACACTCTTTGCGCGGGGGCAGATCTCCAGAGTGGCCTTTGCCGGGATAACACAACCCCATCGGCATAATCGCAATGTGCTTGGCGTCATAGAATTGAGTCTTGTCCAAGCCTAGCCAATCTCGCAGCCGGTCGCCACTAGGGTCATTCCATGGAATGGAGCTGTGATGAACACGGGTGCCCGGCGCTTGGCCGATAATCATTAGCTTGGCATCCTGATGGGCTTGGATCACCGGGTTGGCGCCCAGCGGCAGGTGCGCCTCGCAGTGGCGACAGGCGCGAATCTCGCTCAGCAGTGAATCCAGCATCAGTAGCCTCGCTTTGGCTCCACCACATGCAGCAAACGAAACCCGTCACGCCATCTCGCGTAGTTTTCGGCAAATATCTCTGCTACCTGCTCTGGAAAGCTCAGCGCAGCGATGTGAGGCGTGACGGTAATATGAGAGTGAGACCAAAATGGGTGCTCGCCATGCAGTGGCTCTTGCTCAAACACATCCAAAAACGCATGCTGCACGCAGCCTAGCTCAATGGCTTCAATCAACGCATGTTCATCTAACGCGGCGCCTCGGCCAACGTTAAACAGCAAAGCTTGGTCTAAGTGGCTTAAGGTCTGATGGTTGAGAATATGCTGAGTGTCCGGCGTGTTGGGCAGGGTGTTGACCACCACATTCGCGCCCGCCAGCGCAGTCGTTAGCTCTTGCACATGGTAGAGCGCATCAAAGGGCGAGTGTTTACTAGGGATCCCGCTGCGATTCACGCCAGAGACGCGCATGCCCAGTGCCTTGGCACTTTGGGCGAGGTGAGTACCAATCGAGCCGGTGCCGAGGATGACCATATTGAGTTCATTTAAAGAGCTGTAGGGCTTGGGCGTCCATTGCGCTTTTTTATGCTCGCTTTGATAGTGGGCAAAATGACGCTGGTGGGCAATCACATAACCGAGCACATACTCCGAAATCTGCTGACCGAATATGCCCTTCACGTTAGTCAGCACACCTTCAAAGTCTTGCAAGTGCGGCACCAGTGCATCGACACCGGCATAGATAGATTGAATCCACTCTAGGTTGGGAAATTGATCCATGGCTTTAGCGGCCATCGGCGGCGCGGCCAGCAAGATCGTCGCTTCGGCTTTGTCTTGCGTGAACGTGAGATCCGGTAAATTCAACGCATTGAGTAGCGCTTGATAGCGCTCGTTGTGCTCAGTCAACAGGTAGACATTGTGGGAAGCTAAGGTCATGGAAACATCCTTATTGATATCGTCTGGCGGGCGAACAATGACTTATCTATCCATTGGTTTTATTTGATGATACCCGTTACACTGACAATGGTGACTCAATCAATCTCGCGCTCGGAGGCCATATGAGTACGACGACGATTTTTCTGCTGGTGATGTTGCTGATAGGCAGCGCCGTCGCTTTCCTTACCTTTAATTCGGAACGTTTGATCGCGTGTTTAGAGAAGCGTATCAGTGACAATGCGAAAAGAAAACAGTAGGAGCTTAAGATGACGTACTTTACTCTCGCGATGCTAATGATCCTCGCCTCGGTGTTTTCTATCGGTTGTTTCGCCGTTTGGTTCGATCGTCATCAACGTTAATGATAAGGAAGCAGATGCCCGATTTAACGCATTACCAAGGTATCATCTTTGACTTAGATGGCACTTTAGTCAATTCCATGATCGCTCATGCGACAGCGTGGGAGAAAACGTGTAAAACCTTCTCTATCCCTTATGACAAGCCTTGGCTTGATAGCCTGGGTGGCATGCCATCAAGGAAGGTGACACTCGAACTGTTAAAACGGTACGAGTTGACGTTGGATCCTGCCATGATCACGGCGGATAAAACGGCCAACTATGAAGCGATTGAACACAAAGGCGAAGTGATAGAAGGGACCTTCTCACTATTAAAGCGCTATGCGAACACGAAGAAAGTGGGTATTGGCACTGGATCGCAGGCTAAGCATGCCAACGCGATTTTAGCCACCACATCGATTCCTTCCTATATCCAAACATTGGTCACTTCAGATGATGTGGTCAACCACAAACCTCATCCAGATACGTTTCTTCAGGTGGCTCAGAACTTGTCGCTACCTCCTGCAAGCTGTGTCGTTTTCGAAGATACACTGATTGGTCAACAGGCGGCAACACGAGCAGGCATGGATTGCTACATGGTAAAGAATGGCACCGTGGTGCAATTTATTCCGGCGAGACGTCCATAGACTCGACTTCACACCTATCGTATTGCGCCCGTTTCGCGAGAGCACCCGTCAAACACATCAAGTGAAAAGGCGGATGTTGCCTTCGAGGGCGCGCACCATCGTTTATGTAATATAATTACCGGCTTAGGTATTTCACGCCTGTCGTTGCATTTTTTGACCTTGCTCTGTGTAATAAAAGTACAGATTTGATTGACTAATGTCACAAATTGGAGCAAAATTAACCATAGATCACATAATCAGTACAAGGGTTAAGTATGAACACGACAGTTATGACTTCTGAAAAAAATGAAGAGCCTATGAAATCAATGATCGCTGATGAGTTTATGTTTTTTGTTAAAGCGGCTGTGTCTATGAGCGCACTCGTTCTCTTCCTAGCATCTGCTTGGGTCTAAGAGACTAACGTTGATCGCCCGCTTCATTTTGTGCCGTGCGGGCTAAAGCAGACTTATGGTGTTGCGCTTTGTAATACAGAGCGACCATCGCTAGGTAAGCGATGGCGGGAGCGATGAAGCTAGTGTGTAAGTTCCAAGCGTCGATCACTATTGCTTGAATCAACGGTAAAAGTACGCCGCCAATAGAGCACATGATAAGTACAGCTGCGCCTTGCTCTCTGTAAGCGCCGGCAGCGTGAAGTGCCTTAGAGTAGATGATTGGGTAAAGTGTGGCATTTAACAAACCGACACTGAGCATAAGATACCCAATACTGACGTGATGAATGGTCATCGCAAACACGCTGATGAGTATGGCAAGCGCGCAACAGCAGGTCAGCAATCGCGTGACATTTACCTTGGCGCCCAGCCGAGCGAAACCCACCCTCCCCAAGAACATCCCCATCCAATACCACGTAATCCATTGTGTTGCCGATACTAAACCTATCTGCCCATAGGCCTCATCTGCGAGGTAGGAAATTGTATAAGTACCGAAACTGACTTCTACGCCGACGTACAAGGTCAGCGCGATGGCGAGCGTTCGAAATGATTGATTGTGATACAGCGCAGAGATGCCGTGTCGAAACTTGGTTTTTTTGCCGGGCTGAATATCGGGTAAGTGAATAGAGTGAAAACAGACAATCAAAGCGGCGAAGTACGTGGCGATACAGACGAATAAAATGGAGACGTGCTCCGCTGTCTGCGTCCACCCAAACGTGGTGGCGATAAGAATAACCGCAGCTAATATTAAAGGACCAAGCACGGTCCCGATTGAGTTTGATGCGGTGGCGATACTCTGGCGTAGGACGCTTTTTTCTGGCCTATCGAGTAGGGATACATAGGGAGAGCTTACGACCTGGATGGCGGAAATGCCTGATGCCATCAGTAAAATCCCCAACACGGTCGTTATGAGCGTTTCCTCGCGCACTAGATACGCCATTGAAAGGCAACCGAATAAGCACCCGATCAAACAGTATTTCAAGGTGGTTTTGTAGCCCAAGTGGAGCATGACTAAGGACGTCGGCAATGAAACGGTGATGCGGGTGATAAAGAAGGCCATGGGAAAGAGCATGGCCATCTTGTAGTCGAGATCAAATGCCTCTTTGTAGTGTGGGATCAGTGAATTACTGCAGACGGTAATCAGTCCCCAAATGAAAAAGATCGATGAAAGTAACGCTAAAGGCGCATCCTTTATTCGCACGGATTTCATCGCCTTCTCCCTTAGAGTGCCAACCCTGCCTCATTCGCAATACGCTTCAGTGTTGCCTTGGCTTCAAGGATGTCATCAAACCAGTGCTCGTTTTGTGCCCACATTTCGATCACAAACGGTGCCTGATAGTCAATCTCAGCTAAGGTTTTGAAAATACCGTTAAAGTCAACTTCACCTTGTCCAATTACTAGGTCGCGAAACTGGCCTTTGCAAGTGGGCGAGACGCGAAGTGTATCTTTTAGGTGAACTTGTACGATATGGTCTCTACTTAGCTTTAGCTCCGTGCAGACATCATAGTTCCAACCGGAGATGTTGCCGACATCAGGGTAGGCCATAAAGTAAGGCGACGGGATCTCACGTTTGAGGACCTCAAACTTGCTCAGTGAGTTGAGGTAAGGTGTATCCATGATTTCAACGCCAAGCATGATCCCAGCTCTCTCGGCCATTTTCACCGCTTGCTTCATGCCGTCGATAAACCGCTGGTGGGTATCTTGCGATTGTTCCTCATAAAAGACGTCATAGCCGGCCATTTGAATGCATCGAATACCGAGTTTGTAGGCCAGAGCGATCGCTTTCTCCATAATACGAAGTGATTCGTCTCGGATGCGATCATCCATTGACCCGAATGGGTACTTTCTATGAGCGCTCAAACACATGGATTGCAAAGGCATGGCGTGCTGTTCGCAAAGGCGTCGCAATGCATAGACTTCGTCATCACTCCAGTCCAATCGTGCTCTGCGTTCATCGCTTTCATCGACGGAAATCTCGACGAAATCGAACCCCGCTTCTTTTGCCTTCATTAAGCGCGCTTCCCATGAAAGTGACGCGGGCATTGCTTTCTCGTAAATACCTAATCTGAATTTGTTTTTTGAGCTGAACATATGACTTCCTTAAAAAAGTTGTTGCTCGATTCGAGTCGTGATGTCTTTGATTTTCGACGCGATAACGTCGTATCCCAATGCTTTCATTTTTGGAGTGAGGGACGAGACGCTCACGGCATAGACGGGCGTATGATTGTTATCGAAGATGGGGACAGCGACACACGAAATGCCGGCCTCGTTCTCTTCATCGTCCAATGCGTAACCTCGAGCCTTGATCGTATCCAATACCTCGAAAAATTGTGTTTTATCGAGAATGGTATTTTCGGTCAGTGGGCGCATGGTACTGACATTGCGTTGCCAATAAGTCTCACGTACTCGGTCGGAACTAAATGCCAAGTAGCATTTTCCAGCGGCGGAGCAGTACATAGGAGAATGCAAGCCCACGTAGGTGCGTGTGCGAAATGCGGCATTGACGGGTTCAAACTTGTCTTTGAAGATGATGTTGTCGGCATCAAAGGCGAGAAAGTTCACCGTCTCATTGATGTCATCCAGCAGTTCAGATAGGAAAGGCTTGACGGCACCCGTCACATCAGAGTTCATTGCGGCATGACCAAGTTGAAGCAGTTTCATTGTCAGTCGATAGGCTTTGCCTGAGCTCATTTGAGCCACGTAGCCGGACTCTTCGAATGTGGACAAAATGCGATGAACAGACGATTTGTTAAATCCAGTGCCCTCGGCTACTTTTTGTAGTGAAACTCCGTTTGGGTAGTGACCCAAAAATTCCAATACAGTCAAAGCTTTCGACAACGATTTAATTTGCTCACTCATACGCGCGTTACCAATATTTTCCTATTTCAGAATGAAATTGCTCAGCAATCTCTTTGCCCTGTGCACCCGTTAAGGCTCTACCCGCAATGAAAGATTTGGCAGACAGGTGTTTAAACAAATGCAGATCGTCAGGCACAATACCACCAGTTATGGAGAGTTCAATTCCCATATCCGACAAAATCCGCATTTTATTTAGGTCTTCTGCGGTCCAGCTCACACCCGCTAGCTCCGCGTCACGAGAACGATGATAAATAGCTTGAGTGATCCCCATATCTAGCCATTGCTGGGCGTCGTCGACAGTCCAATGGCCATAGAGCTCTATCTGAACTTCGCCACCAAACTTATCGGTGACGTTTTTGGCTGAACGAATGGTTTCGATATGTGCCGCTGCGCTCACTGTCACCCAATCGGCGCCCGCTTCCATCGCCATTTCCGTCAATATCGCACTGGCGTCGGTGATTTTCATATCACAAACAACTAGGTGATTGGGGTAGCGTTTTCTAACAGCTTCCACGGCGCCAACACCATGTGAAAAAGCCAGAATGGTACCAATTTCGATGACATCGAGTTGTTCGGCGATAGGTTCAACGGCGCTGAGCGCTTGATACAGATCGGTAGAGTCGAGCGCGAGTTGCAATAGCGGTTTAGGCATGAATGTCGTCCTCAAATTGTTTAAAGAGCTGAACGAGGTGTTGATAGCGGCGGAACTTGTTCTGATAACGTTGATAGTTCTCTTTGTTGGGTTCAATACGCGTGCTGTTCCCGGTGAGTGCAGCGGTGCATTCGGTCAAAGATTGAAACTCACCCGCCCCCAGCATCGCCATCATGGCCGCGCCCAGTGAGCCAGTTTCGTCGATTGCCGAGATTTCTACCGTCATACCGGTGAGATCCGCCAGCATCTGCATCCAAACTGGGCTTGACGCAGGCCCTCCTGTGACTTTTAAAACCTTGGCGTGAGGAAAGCGCATACGCATGCGTTCTAAATGGACATTGTGACAAAAGAGAATGCCCTCCCAGATGGCCTGGATGAGGTGCGCTTTTGTGTGGTGAGACTGAAGACCGTAGAAGCCAGATTTGAGACCCAACCCTTGATTGGAACCATAGAGAAACGGGACAAAAAACACGCTGCTGCTAGCGGGCTCAAGTTGTGAGACGAGAGCTTGGTTTTCGGTATGGTTGAGGACGCCATTGTCGCCCAAGTATTCAGAGAACCACTCATAATTGCCGGCAGACGTAGGGCTGGCTTCATGAATAATGTATTCGCCATCTATGACATAGTGTCCGTAGACAAAATTGTGCGCTTGCTCTGTCACAGTTGTGGCGATGCCTGACGTCACAGCCCATGTTCCCATTACGTAGTTCAGAGCGTGAGCAGACGCATTGATGCCCGAGCAGACTGCGGTCGACACAACATCGAACAAACCGCCATACACGGGCGTGCCCTCGAGCAGTCCGGTTTCCCTGGCGACAGACTGAGTGATTTTACCTGCAAGCTGTGAAGGCGAAACAATGGGTGGGAGTGCGTGGAATAACTC
This sequence comes from Vibrio sp. R15-SG3-ISO1A, assembly GCF_059833955.1. Lineage (NCBI taxonomy): Bacteria > Pseudomonadati > Pseudomonadota > Gammaproteobacteria > Vibrionales > Vibrionaceae > Vibrio > Vibrio sp. R15-SG3-ISO1A. The sequence goes on along the minus strand of NZ_JCBDGH010000097.1, from coordinate 6,181 downwards.
TTCGATACCAAAGGTTTCGAGTAATGAACGGTCGTATTGACCCGTGTGAGCGTTGAAGTAGTTGCTCTCCGAAATGTTGGTGAGCTCGGCATAAACTTCGCCAGTCAGTCGATAACGCAGATAGTCATGAGACATTAAAACGGAGCCAATGTTATTGTAACGTTCGATATCGTTCTCTTTGATCCAACGAAGAATCGAAACGGGGTGCCCTGTCCATAAAGTTTGTAATGTGGTCGGGTAAATCGCTTCCGCTTTTCCCTCATTGAGCCAGTTTTTTACGATCCTCAAGGCGCGAGCATCAGAAGACATAATGCCGTGACCGAGGTTATTACCATGCCGGTCTAGCAGGTAGACGCCTTTGCCTTGTGCGGAAATACTGATCCCTTTGATTGTCTCGGGCGAAACCAGTGTGGTATCGAGTAACTGCCTGATGGCGCTGACGGCGTCTCCCCATAATGCGTCGAGATCACGTTCCACCCAACCTTTTTGCGTATTGATGACGCTGGCTGAGACCCTGGCCAGGCCAAGTTGCTTGCCTTGGGCATTGTAGAGCGCGGCTTTCATGAACGTACCGCCGGAATCGATGCCTATGTAGTGGTTCATGATGTGGACTCCAGAAGACTATTATGGATTTTGACCACCAGTTTGCGCACCGGGCGTGAGTCGCCATCGTCAATATTGGTGATGTGGATGGTTTCAGGTGTAAACAGATAAAAGTGGCCCGGACGGGCACGCAGCAAATTGAGCTCGATGCCTTGTCGTTGATAGAACTGCAGGTCACGTTCTGCCTGATAGGGTTCGGCGTAGGTGTGGGTGCCGTTATCCAGGGCCCATGCCATCATCTCCGTGCCTTCGAGGACGATTTGTAGATCGCTGTGATGTCGGTGCACTTCTGGAAGAAACGAGTCAATCGGTGCCTTGTCGTAGTCGAGGATCACAAACCAGGCTTTCGTTTCATCAAATCCAGGTAATGTATGGCGACCTGCGGGGAGGGCTTTCACATCCAAGCTATCTAATGTGGCTAAAAGGCGTTGAATCGCGACGGGATAGCCGGTGGCGCAGGCTGAATGTTTGAGTTGACCAACTAACATAAATAGGCTCCTTGCGCTTACACAGACGCTTTGTGATGAAAAACAGACGACAGTAAATGCGCAAGACTGGTGGGATGGTCGTTGTCGCCATCGGTGACGAGCGTGGCGACATTTTGCACCGCATCATTGGCGTTGCGCATGGCGATCCCTAACCCGGCTTGGGTGAGCATAGAGATGTCATTGTGGTTATCGCCCACGGCAACACACTCAGCCAGGGTAAGCCCTAGAGGTTCGATGTAGCGCTTGAGGGCATTCCCTTTGCTGTTGCCCTTGGACGCAAAGTCGACGCGGTCATGCCAGGAGCGCTCCCCATTAAAGTTGTCACGGACAAAAGGCAACGACAAAAAGTGGTCGACGTCGCCTTCGACGACAAACTTCCAAATATGCTCGGTTTTTGTCATCTCTTCATGGAAGTCCTGTATTTTGAAGATATTCGGTCTGTCCGTTGCTGGAAATTGGTGAGACCACTGTTCAAGCGCGTGCATGTAGTCGACGGGGTTGTGCTGTGAGTAGAGCATCGCATCACGCACATACATGACCATCTTGAGTTGGTAGTCTTGTGCGAGCGTGATGAAGGTCTCGGCATTTGGTTTGGCGATCGGGTTGGCACTAAGCACAGTGTCTGTTTTGTAGTCATACACGTACGTACCATTGCAACAAATAATGGGCGTAGAGAGGCCCAATTGCTGGTAGTACGGTTTCGCCGCAACGTGGTGTCGACCGGTGACGATCACCGTGTGGACTTTTTTCGAAAGCGCTTGGATAACCTCAACAAGCGGCGAGCTTATCTCGTGCTTGGAGTTTAGAACGGTTCCGTCCAAATCGAGTGCCAACAATGAATACATAGCGCCTCCTTACTTTTGCCCGTAATAGGCGTTTTTACCGTGCTTACGCAGGTAGTGCTTATCGAGCAGCTCTTGTTGAATCGCCACTTCCGGACTGATGGCACGTGTTGCCGTTGCCATTGCTGCGATTTCTTCCATCACGACCGCATTGTGCACCGCATCAGCCCCATTTTTTCCCCAAGTAAAGGGAGCATGGCCTGCGACGACGACACCTGGCATTTCGAGCGGGTCAATCTGTCGTTGCTGGAATGTTTCAATAATCACTGTGCCGGTATTGCGTTCATAATTGGACTCAATCTCGGCTTTGGTCAGTAGGCGAGTACATGGCACATCACCATAGAAATAGTCGGCATGGGTCGTGCCTAGTGCCGGTATGTCTCTCCCAGCTTGTGCCCAAATCGTCGCGTTGCGAGAGTGGGTATGGACGATCCCGCCGATATTAGGAAAGGCTTTGTAAAGCTCAATATGGGTCGCGGTATCGCTGGAAGGGTTGAGAGTACCTTCAATGCGTTGACCTTCTAAATCGATCACCACAATATCGTCCACGCCCATTACGTCGTACTCAACGCCCGATGGTTTAATGGCAATGACGCCCAATGTGCGGTCTATTTCAGAGACGTTTCCCCAGGTAAACGTCACTAATCCATATTTGGGTAACAGAAGGTTCGCTTTGAGTACCCTTTCTTTCAGTTCCTGATACATAGTCATGGTTATCGCTGTCCATTGTTGGGGGAGGCCATCGCTCTTGATGTGAGCGATGGCGCACTGACGTTATTGAGCGGCGAGCTTGATCTTGTTGATCATAGTGTCGCCATTTTGTTTGATATAGGCACTCCACACTGGCTGAATCGCTTCTTGGAACGCTTTACCGTCGACATCGCGGTTCACTTCCATGCCATTGGCTTCAAGCTGAGCAATCATTTGATCTTCCTTGTCGATGCTGAGCTTACGTTGCATTGCGACCGCTTCTGCCGATACTTCTTCGATGATCTTCTGCTCTTCGGCACTCAAGCCGTTGAATTTGCGTAGATTCATCGTTAAAACAAGAGGTGAGTATGCGTGCTGAGTCAAACTTAGGTACTTCTGAACCTCATCAAACTTAAAAGAGAGGGTGACGGAAATAGGGTGATCTTGTGAGTCCACGACACCGGTTTCGAGCGCGGTATACAGTTCTGAAACAGGCAGCTGTTGTGGGTTGGCGCCGAGTTCATTGAACATGTCGTTCAGGGCTTTTGAACCGTTGACACGCATCTGCAGACCTTTGACGTCACTTGGGACTCGGATCGGTTTATTGTTATTGGTCATATTGCGATAACCATTTTCTGGGTAACCCAACCCTTTCAGACCAAAATCTTCAAAGCGCTTCAACACTTCCTGACCAGGCTCGCCATCAAGCACTTTGTATGCGGTTTGACGATCAGGGAACATGAATGGCAGCGTGAAAGCGGCTGATTCTGGCATTAGACCGTTGTAGTTGTTCAAGCCCACCATGGCCAAGTCCACGATGCCTGCTCGCGAGCCATCGATCATTTGTTTGTCACTGCCCAACTGCCCTTGAGGGTAGATATTCACGATCAACTCACCTTTCGAGCGTGCCTCGACTTCTTTTTTGAAAAATAGAGACATCTCTTGTTGCAGATCTGACTCTGGCGCTGCGTGCGCGAGTTTGAGTGTGGTGGCAGCAAACGCGTTGGAGCTAAGTGCCAGAGTGGATGCGATTAGTGTTGTTTTAAGTAGGGTTTTCATTATTGTTTCTCCGTTAGGGATTAACCAATGACGAACGACATTGGTACAGTGATGATGCTTGGAAAGATGACAAACAAAGCAAGCAGCGCCATGTAGGCAGCAATAAAGGGTAGGACTCCTTTAACGGCTGTCGACATAGGTACTCTCGCTACACCGCATACGACGTTCAGTACGGTGCCTACGGGAGGCGTAATCAGGCCGATCGAACAGTTAATCACGAACAAAAGCCCGAAATACGTGGGGTCTATCCCTGCCATTTTGATGACAGGCATAAAGAGTGGAACCAATATTAATATGGTTGGACTGAGGTCCATGACCATGCCCACGCACAGTACGAGCAGCATGATCACCGCCATCAACAATCTAGGACTGTCAACCAGTGGACCGAGCAATTCGACAAGTTGCTGAGGCAGTTGCGCTACCGTCACCAACCATGCTGCGACCATGGCACAGCCGACTAGGAACATGACCATGGCGGTCGAACGGCCAGCATTAAGTAAAATATGGTAGAACTTACTTAAGGTCAGCTCTTTGTAGATAAAGGTTGAAATAAAGATGGCGTACACGGCTGCGACAACGGCCGCTTCTGTCGGCGTGAAGATACCAAAGCGAATACCGACAATAATGATGATCGGTAGCAATAGCGCCCAAGTCCCGTCTTTCAACGCTGCGCGTTTTTCTTCTCTACTTGCTTTCGGACTGGTCTCTAGCTTTTCTTTGCGTACGGTCATGCGCCACATGAACATCAGCGTCATACCCATTAGGAGACCAGGTACAATCCCACCTAAGAAAAGGTTTTTTATCGAAATACCCCCGGCCACCCCAACGAGGATAAGAGGGATCGATGGGGGGATGACTGGCGCAATAATACCGCCTGAAGCAAGGAGCCCCATTGACGGCGCCTCTGGGTACTTGGCGGCTTTCATCATCGGATAGAGGATACTGACGAGTGCTGCCGCATCGGCCACAGCAGAGCCAGACAAACCAGCCAGTAGGACCGATGTCATGATGGCGACGTAACCCAGCCCCCCTTGACGGTGACCGACGTACGTCGATGCCAAACGGACAATCCTTTGTGATAGACCACCCGAGGCCATCACCTCTCCCGCGATGAGAAAAAACGGGATAGCCAGTAGGGTAAAGCTATCAACACCATTGATCAGCGACTGAGCCAAGATGTCGGCACTAAAGAAGTCCATATTGACCATCAACGCCATCGAGGCCAACAGCAAGGCAAAGGCAACAGGAAGGCCGAGCAAGATGGAAATAATTAGGACAGATAAGAAAATTGCGAGAGTCATAGTGGGCTCTCCTCATTGGCATCATCGAGTTGCCAATCTGGTTTGAAAATACGGACGAAAGCGATGACAGCCATTAATCCTCCAGAGATGACACCGGCTAAGTAGAAAAGCGCCGATGGCAGACCTGTCAATTGAGAAATATCAGACCAGTTCGCCATCATTTGTCGATAAGCGCCGACATAAAGCATGCCTACAGCGATCAAGACGATGCACCAACACAGACGTCTTAATACAGGCACAGCTTTGGGCATTAAGCGTTCGGAAAACTCAGAAACAGCTAGGTGTTCACCTCGGCGCAGCACAACCGCAGCGCCAAGCATGACAATCCACACAAGCCCAAGGCGAGAGAGTTCAACAGAGGGACGAAGACCAGAAGAGAAACCGTAGCGCAATACCACGTTGGTAAACACGAGCGCAATCATGCACGCCATAATAATGGCCATGAGAACGTCTATCGATTTCCATATGCTCTTGAATACACTTTGCATAACGCTTTCCTCACCTTAAGCGAACTAAAGTGACGTGATTTGTTGCCAAATGCCGTCGTTGATCTCGATACCACCTGCAGCTTCATGCTTTTTGATGAAATTGCTGATCTCTGATCCTGCGATCATGACGTTGCCGGTTTCCGCGGGCTCAGAGGCCAGAACATAGTCGCGAATACGCTGCATTTCTTGCGCATATCGACCTTTGTCCATGGTTTTACTTAGATCAATGGCGATAAGAAATTGTGATACACCGAACTCGCCCCCCATGTCCTCGGTCAGAGCGGGAACGGAGTAACCACCAGAGATGGCCGTCAACATCATGTCCAGCACGATAGCCATCGAGGAGCCTTTCCAAAAACCCATTGGTAGAAGACGTTTGTTCTCCCAAAGGGTATGAGGGTCTTTGGTCAACTCACCGTTGTCGTCAAAACCGCCAACCACAGGGAGCTCTTTGTCTGCGAGGACGAAGTTTTGCAATTGGCCATAAGAGAATTGCGTCATCGAGCAATCCACAACAACAGGAGGATCGCCCGCAATCGCCATAATCAGCGGGTTGGAACCTAAGCGATGATCTTTGCCGCCCCATGCTGGCATGACGGCAATAGAGTTGGTGGACGCGATACCGGCAAAGCCTTCTCTGGCCATTTTTAATACGTAGGCCCCGCCTCTCATCCAGTGGTTTGAATTGCGCATCCCGACCATACCAATGC